>JAFWCT010000003.1 GCA_017534385.1 Selenomonadaceae bacterium | reverse complement strand
TCTGGGTTTGTTAGCAAAGTGATCGGTGTCACGCAATCTGACACTGAGCACGCGGTCGGTTGGCGTGAATAGTTTTGCTTGAGTTGTTATAATTTCTTCCATAATTTCAGGTTTTATCTTAATTAAACCCTTTTTGACGAGAAGACGCCATTGCGCCAGTTCAACATTTTTATTATCGTAGGTAGGTGTTCTAGTATAATCCAGAATTCCTTGACCATCTTTAGATAAGATAATGTTCTCGCCATTATAAGCTTGTTCAAGCCCAATACGGAGCGGTTGTTCGAAAAAATATTCCCAAGCATTTTCTTTGCCGAGCTTTTTAGGCTCAAGTAAAGCGTTCGGATAATTTTGCATGTCTACAACGGGGATCCAGTCATTTGACAAAGCATAACGAATATGACCTACACAAACGATAAAATTCGAGAAAAAATTGTCGTTAGAAATTCTTCTCCGGATTATGTAATACGTCGGCTTATTTGGGTCGCCCTTTCTGACGTAGTGTTCTTCCCAATCTTTTGTGTCAATTAACTTTTCATCAATCATAGAAGTTTCCTCCTCCTTTAAGTTAAGCGAGCTACGATATGCGTTTTCGGCTTTAATCAACCATGTATCCAGCATAAGATATTCTCCCTAAAACCAAGCGGGCGACGACTCGACGAATCCAATCGCCGCCCGAAGATTTTCTGATTGCTTTATTTCATTGTGACGAGAGGTTTGCCAGTCATCTCAGAAGGAATATCCATGCCCGCCATAGTCAAGAGAGTCGGAGCCACGTCGCAGAGGGCACCGTCCTTAACTTCGGCTACGCGGTCGCTGACAACGATAATCGGCACGGGATTAGTCGTGTGTGCCGTGAACGGTTCCTTAAGCTTGTAATCAAACATCTGGTCGGCGTTGCCGTGATCAGCGATAATAACAACCTCGCCGCCGATTTTCTTCATGCACGCGATAAAGATACCGACGCAAACATCAACGGTCTCCACTGCCTGAACTGCCGCCTTCATAACGCCCGTATGCCCAACCATATCGCCGTTAGCAAAGTTGAGGATAATGAAGTCGTACTTCTCAGAGAGAATCGCCTCGGCAACTTTAAGGGTGACAGTCGGGGCACTCATCTCCGGCTTAAGGTCGTAGGTCGCAACCTTCGGAGACGGGACAAGGATACGGTCTTCGCCCGCATAAGGCTCCTCGACGCCGCCATTAAAGAAGAACGTTACGTGAGCATATTTTTCCGTTTCGGCAATGCGCAACTGATTCAAGCCCGCCTTGCTAATCGTTTCGCCCAAGCCGTTTTGAACACTTTCGGGCGGATAGGCAACGTCGACGTTCAAGCCTTCCTCGTATTGGGTCATCGTGGCAAAAGGATTGCCGACAATCTCTTCGACACGCGGGAAGCCGTCAAAGGTTTTATCCGTAAAGGCGTGCGTCAATTCGCGGGCGCGGTCGGGGCGGAAGTTAAAGAAAATAATTCCGTCCGCCACCTTAATGCCGTCATAGTCGCCGATAACCACAGGATTAACGAACTCGTCCGTAATCTTAGCATCGTAGCTGGCTTTAATCGCCACGTCTGAAGAAGGTTGTTTGGGAGCGTCGGCTTTGGCAATGGCGTCGTAAGCCTTCTGAACTCTGTCCCAACGTTTATCCCTGTCCATTGCGTAATAACGTCCGCTGATTGTGGCGATTTGTCCAATGCCAATCTCTTTAATCTTAGTCTCAAGCTCGGCAAGGTATTCAGCGGCACTGCTCGGAGGAACATCGCGACCGTCAAGGAAGCAGTGAACGTAGACTTTAGCAACGCCAGCCTTCTTTGCCAGTTGAAGTAAGCCGTAAAGGTGTTCGGTATGACTGTGAACGCCGCCGGGCGAGACTAGTCCGAACAAATGCAACGCGCTACCCGAAGCCTTAACCTTATCGACGACGCCGCACAGAGCTTTGTTCGTGAAGAAGTCGCCATCGCGGATAGCCTTAGTTATCTTCGTCAACGGCTGATAGATGATTCTGCCTGCGCCGATATTCATATGCCCGACTTCGGAATTGCCCATTTGCCCGTCAGGCAGTCCGACGTATTCGCCCGAAGCTTGGAGCTTAGCATTAGGATATTTCTTGACGAGTTCATCAAGGACAGGCGTATTGCCGACTTGAATCGCGTTGAAGTTGTCGCGGGCGTCGCCTATGCCCCAGCCGTCCATAATGATTAAGCAAATCGGTGCGTGTTTAATTTTTGCCATTCGTAGCACTCTCCTTTTAAACCTGCGTTGATAAGTTATTGCCTATTGGAATTCCACGCTGAGAAATTTTATCCTGCGTCGACTGCAATTTTTTGTTAAAGAAAAGCCGCCAGTGTTCCGAACAGAGGCGGCTTAATTTATCGTATGAACTCTTCCGAACTACTTCAAGAAAACGGCGACGACCATTGCAGCGATACCGATTATCGTAACGATAGACATATTGCGAACGTGCTTGCCCATGCCGTCAATAGTTTGGCGCATTTCCCGCATATCGGCATCATGTTTTTCACGCATCTCACGAATATCGGCGTCGTGTCTTTGACGAGCCTCACGGCTTTCCGCAATGAACATGTCCAGCTTGGTTATTACGTTGCTCACTTGTTGTTCAAGCGTCGTAACTCTTGCTTCAAACTCCGCCATAATCATCACCGCCTTTCCTTAAGAAATAGTCAGGCTGTTAAATGCTTAGAAATTAACAATCGCGCTGAAGTCACCAGCTTTGAGGCTCGCTCCGCCGACGAGTGCGCCGTCAACGTTGGGTTGTTGCATGAGGTCTTTAATCGTCGAAGGTTTGACGGAGCCGCCGTATTGAATGCGAATTGCGTCCGCCGCCTCTTGACCGAACTGAGCGGCAATAGCTTCGCGGATAGCCTTGCAAACTTCCTCAGCCTGTTCAAAGGTCGCAGTCTTGCCAGTGCCGATAGCCCAAATCGGCTCGTAAGCGATGACCAACTTGCCAGCTTCTTCTGCCGTAAAGCCTTCAGTCGCGGCGATGATTTGCCTTACAACGTGCTTAACATAGTTGCCAGCCTCGCGAATAGCAAGGGATTCACCACAGCAGATAATCGGAGTAATGCCCGCTTTGAACGCAGCCATTGCGCGTTTGTTGACGCCTTCATCAGTCTCGCCGAAGTAGTCGCGGCGTTCGCTGTGACCGAGCACGACATACTCAACGCCGATTTCGGTGAGCATTTCAGCGGAGATTTCGCCCGTGTACGCGCCTTTAGCTTCCCAGTGCACGTTCTGTGCGCCGACGTGGATATTTGTACCCTTAACAGCCTCGCAAACAGCCGCAAGTGCAGTCGCGGGTGTGCAAACGACGATATCAACTGCCGCATTGTCTTTCACGAGCGGAGCGAGTTCACCGACGAGCTTTTTGCCAGCCGCGATGGTGTTATTCATTTTCCAGTTGCCTGCGATAATCGGTCTTCTTGCCATTTTGTTAGCCTCCTAATAAGCCTTTCGTGCCTTGAATTATTTATTCGCGATAGCGTCAATGCCGGGGAGAATCTTGCCTTCGAGGTATTCTAAGGTTGCGCCGCCGCCGGTGGAGATGTGCGAGATTTTCTTATCAAGTCCGGTCTTCTTCAACGCCGCAATCGAGTCGCCGCCGCCGACGATTGAGATTGCGCCCTTGTCAGTAGCATCAGCCACAGCCTTAGCAACTGCGAGCGTGCCTTTAGCAAAATTATCGAATTCAAAGACGCCCATAGGTCCATTCCAAATAATAGTCTTCGCGCCTTCGAGAGCCTTAACATATTCTTCGGAAGTCTTTTCGCCGCTATCGAGTCCCATCCAATCGGGCGGGCATTGGTCAACGGGAACAGTCTTGAATTCAGCGTCAGCCGCGAACTTATTAGCAACAACGAGGTCAACGGGCAGGACGACTTTAACGCCCTTAGCCTCAGCCTTAGCAAGGAGTTCTTTCGCGAGTTCAATTTTATCAGCCTCAAGGAGCGAGGTACCGACTTCATAGCCTTTTGCCTTGTCGAAGGTGTGAGCCATGCCGCCGCCGATTATAATCGTGTCAACCTTGTCAATCATGTTGCTGATAACACCGATTTTGTCAGAGACCTTCGCGCCGCCGATAATGCCGACGAACGGACGCTGCGGAGCTTCAAGAGTCTTGCCGATGTAGTTAATCTCTTTTTCCATGAGGAAACCGGCAACAGTTTCAAGATATGCAGTTATGCCGACGTTGGAGGCGTGAGCGCGGTGAGCCATGCCGAAAGCGTCATTGACAGCAATGTCAGCGAGCGAGGCAAGTTTCTTCGCGAAGTCGGGATTGTTCTTTTTCTCTTCCTTATGATAGCGCAGGTTCTCAAGCAAGAGGATTTCGCCGGGTTGAAGTTCAGCGGCGGCTTTCTCTGCAGGTTCGCCAATGCAATCTTCCGCCCATTTAACGGGTCTGCCGATAATCTCAGCGAGTTTGGCGGCAATGGGCTTAGTGGAGAATTTCGGCTCGCGAGCTTCAGTGGGTCTGCCGAGGTGACAACCGATAATAACAGCCGCGCCCTGGTCAAGCAAATAACTAAGCGTCGGAATCGTCGCGTCAATGCGTTTGGTGTTGGTGATGTTTTGGTTCTCGTCCATAGGAACGTTGTAATCGACGCGAAGGAATACTTTCTTGCCCTTCAAGTCAACGTCTTTAATAGTCTTCTTACTCATCAGATAACCTCCCCAAAAAATTTAACGTTAAACGAAAAACGACTCGGCTCAACATTTCAGAAGAGCCGAGCCGCCACATTAACCGTGTTCAGTTGCTAAATCTTACTTCAGTTCAGCAAAGTACTTAATGGTGCGAACCATCTGGCTGGTGTAGGAATTCTCGTTGTCATACCAAGAGACGACTTGAACGAGGGTGTTGCCGTCGCCAATGGGGCTGACCATGGTTTGAGTTGCGTCGAAGAGCGAGCCGAATTTCATGCCGAGAATATCGCTGGAAACGATTTGTTCTTCGCAATAGCCAAAGGATTCATTAGCCGCCGCTTTCATAGCCGCATTGATTTGGTCAACGGTGACTTCGCCTTTAACAACTGCAAAGAGCAACGTGGTCGAGCCAGAAGGAGTCGGGACGCGCTGTGCTGCGCCGATGAGTTTGCCTTTGAGTTCGGGGATAACCAGACCGATAGCTTTTGCTGCGCCGGTGGAGTTCGGGACGATGTTGCATGCGCCAGCACGAGCACGACGGAGGTCGCCTTTACGTTGCGGACCGTCGAGGATCATTTGGTCGCCGGTGTACGCGTGAATCGTCGCCATAATGCCGCTTTGAATCGGCGCGAGGTTGTGCAGAGCTTGGGTCATAGGTGCCAAGCAGTTGGTGGTGCAGGACGCCGCCGAAAGAACCGTATCTTCGGGCTTAAGGGTCTTGTGGTTGACGTTGTAAACGATTGTCGGGAGGTCATTGCCGGCAGGAGCCGAGATAACGACTTTCTTTGCACCGGCTACGATATGCGCGGATGCTTTTTCTTTGCTGGTGTAGAAGCCCGTGCATTCGAGAACGACGTCAACATCATGTTTGCCCCACGGAATTTCTTTGGCGTCTTTGATGGCGTAGATGATAATCTCTTTGCCGTCAACGACGATAGAATTTTCTTTAGCTTCGACAGTGTGTTTGCCTTCGCCGATTTTGCCGCAATAACCGCCCTGAGTCGTGTCATACTTCAGAAGGTGAGCGAGCATTTTCGGGCTGGTAAGGTCGTTTATCGCGACAACCTCATAACCCTCTGCGTCGAACATTTGACGGAACGCAAGACGACCGATACGACCGAAACCATTGATAGCAACTTTAACAGCCATTTAAAAATACCTCCCTATACTCTAGAAACTCTTAAGAATAAGCCTCAAGTTATTTGCTATGTTACAACAATTCTTTTTCAGTGTCAACAAATTTTCGGAACATTTTTATTTCAGCCTCGTTTCATTAATTAGCTCCTTGACATTAAATATTCTCCGTCATATTATCGCCAAAGATTTTTGTTTAGGAGAAGTTTCTATGCAAGCTCAAGACACCGGCGGTTACTTTTGAAAAGTAACCAAACAGCGGACGCGTCCAAGTCTTCGACAAGTCGAATTCATCGCCGCGTTCGTAGCATTTGTTTAGGAGAAGTTTCTATGCAAGCTCAAGACACCGGCGGTTACTTTTGAAAAGTAACCAAACAGCGGACGCGTCCAAGTCTTCGACAAGTCGAGTTCATCGCCGCGTTCGTAGCATTTGTTTAGGAGAAGTTCTTATGCAAGCTCAAGACACCGGCGGTTACTTTTGAAAAGTAACCAAACAGCGGACGCGTCCAAGTCTTCGACAAGTCAAGTTCATCGCCGCGTTCGTAGCATTTGTTTAGGAGAAGTTCTTATGCAAGCTCAAGATACCGGCGCAGTCAAAGACTTAACGGTCGGGGAACCTGCGCGGCTGATACTTTACTTCACGCTACCACTATTGGCGGGCAATGTCTTCCAACAACTGTTCGGCTTCGTCGACACGCTGATTGTCGGAAGGTTCTTAGGCGTCGAGGCATTGGCGGCAGTCGGTTGCACAGGTCCTCTTATGTTCTTAATGCTCGGCTTTATCGGCGGCATGACAAGCGGCTTTTCTATCTGCACAGGTCAAAGCTTCGGAGCTAAGGACTTCGATGGCGTGAGGAGGTCTGCGGCAATCTGTATCGCACTATCGTTTGCGGCATCGATTGTGCTGACGATTATCGGCGTGACCTTTTGCCGCGACTTACTGATTGCAATGAACACTCCGCCCGAAATCCTCGACGGCGCGTACTCGTTTATCTCAATCATCTATGGCGGTTGCGTGATGTTCATCTTCCTGCAAATGCTGACGAACTTAATCCGCGCCTTGGGCGATAGCAAAATGCCAACAGTCATTCAAGCAACGACGCTTTGCATAAATATCTTGCTCTTGCCGATTGCAATCATCTGGCTCGGCTTAGGTATCCCTGGCTCAGCACTCGCAACGATTGTCGCCTTGACGCTCGGCAATCTCCTCTGCCTTGTCTACATTAAAAGACGCGTGCCCTATCTGCATGTTCGCCGCGAGGATTTCTTCTTCGACAGAGAATTTCTATTGGAGCATCTGCGAATCGGTCTGCCAATGGGCTTTCAATCGTCAATCGTCGCTATCGGTGCAGTCGTCTTGCAAGTAGCACTGAACGGACTTGGCTCTGTAGCAGTTGCGGCATTCGCGGCGGCTCATCGTGTTGACGGGATTGCGATTATGCCTATGATGTCCTTCGGCATTGCAATGGCGGCTTACACAGCTCAGAACTTCGGCGCAAAACAATTCGGGCGTATCGTCGCGGGCGTCAAGAAGTGTATCTTGATGTCGTGCACGTTCAGCGTGATGGTTGCCCTGTTTAATATTTACCTCGGCGCAGAGATTATTGAACTGTTCGTCGGCGCGGAGGCTGTGCAAGTCATTGAGTACGGGCGACTATTCCTAATCGTCACGAGCGTGGCTTATTGGGCATTAGCTCTGCTGTTTATCTTCCGCTTCACGTTGCAAGGCTTAGGTCAAAGTTTCGTGCCGACATTGGCGGGCGTTGTCGAACTCGTCATGAGGATTGCCGCCGCCGTCTTCCTAGTCGATTGGATTGGCTACTTAGGCGCGTGCTTAGCTCAACCTATGGCGTGGCTCGGAGGATTGTTGCCGCTGGCGATTGCATTCTTCATGAAGGCTAAGAAGTTAAAGGAGTGATAACTTGACGGACGAAAAATTTATGCGCGAGGCACTGAGGATAGCACGCAACGCCGAAGGTTGCACGTCGCCCAATCCATTAGTCGGCGCAGTCATCGTTAAGGACGGAAAGATAATCGCGGAGGGTTGGCATAGGCAAGCAGGAACTCCTCACGCCGAAATTCACGCGCTGAACATGGCGGGCGACCTTTCACGAGGCGCAACTCTTTACGTGACTTTGGAACCGTGTTCGCACTTCGGAAGGACGCCGCCTTGCACGCAAGCAATCATCAATGCCGGAATAAGTCGAGTGGTCGCCGCAATGAGTGACCCTAATCCAAAAGTCGCGGGGCATGGCTTTGAACTACTTCGGGCGGCGGGAATTGCTGTTGAAGTCGGCTTGCTTGAGGCGGAGGCTCGACGCCTTAACGAAGTCTTCTTGAAGTGGATAACGCGTCGACTACCGTTCGTGACGATGAAATTTGCTTGCACACTCGACGGGAAGATTGCAACGGTAGCTGGCGAATCACAATGGATAAGCTCAGAAGAGTCGCGGCGATTCACTCATCACCTACGCGACATAAACGACGCAATCTTAGTTGGCGTGGGCACGGTGCTTGCTGATAATCCGAGCTTGACGACGCGGCTTGTCGAGGGGAAAAATCCTGTGCGCGTGATTGTCGACAGCAACGCACGCACGCCGCTTGAATCAAAGGTCGTGGCTGATAAGTCTGCGCGGACGATTGTAGCTGTGACTGCGAACGCTCCGCCCGATAAAGTCCGTGCGCTTAAGTTGCGTGGCGTCGAAGTCATCACGGCTGGCAACTTTGAACGCGTAGACTTAACGGCACTAATGCACGCGCTAGCTGAACGGGAAATAACTTCCGTCTTAGTCGAGGGCGGCGGAACAATTCATTTCTCCATGCTTAGGGCGCGGCTCGTCGATAAGGTGCTTGCGTTCATTGCTCCGAAACTTATCGGCGGGTCGCGTGCGCTAAGTGCTGTCGGGGGCGAGGGCTTTGCTAAGTTATCCGATGCAGTGGAACTGAACGACATCACGACCACGACGCTCGGCGCGGACATTTTGATTAGCGGTTACGTCAAGGAGGCTTGAACTTGGACATAAGGAAAACTCTGCCGCACTTCTACATTGAATCATCTCTTGGCGGACAGCAGAAGTGGTATTCGCGGCTCACGGATTTTGCCATGAACGTCGGAGGTTGCGCGGCTATCACGGCGTGCGATTGTGCTATTTGCTTTGAAAAGTACTTCGGACTGCGCGGCTTGTACCCTTACGACCTGCAACGCCTTACACGGGACGATTACTTACGCTTCGGCAAGATAATGGAGCAGTATCTTTATCCGCGATGGTCGGGCGTCGATAAGCTGGACATTTACCTTGACGGCTTCGGGCGTTTCTTGAAGGACAGAGGCGCGGACATTAAGCTTGAGGGTTGGTCGGGCGAGAATGACTTTGCTGACACGTGGCAAGTTATACGCAAGCAGATTGACGCGGGCTATCCAATCCCGTGCTTAGTGCTTAAACATCAGGCGGAGGAGCTTAGCGATTACGTTTGGCATTGGTTTATTTTGAATGGCTACGAGGTGCGCGGCGATAAATCTTTTGTGCAAGTGGTGTCGTATGGCGTGGGGCGTTGGTTTGACTTCGTGACGCTGTGGGACACGGGCTATCAGCGGAAAGGCGGCTTGATTCTCTTTGAGCTTTGACTGTGACAGGTGCGGCGCGTGCTGCAGAAATATTCGGCTGTCGACGTTCTATGACAAAGACCTTGACCGGGGCGACGGAGTGTGCAAACACTTGACGGCGGATAATCTGTGCGCCATATATAAAGAGCGTCCGCTTATCTGTAACGTCGACGCTTACTATGAAAAACTTTTGACAGACAAGATGCCCCGCGAGGACTTCTACAAGCTTAACTACGAGGCTTGCGAACGCTTGAAAAGTTTGACAAGGCAAAGCAATCGTGATATTGTTAAGCGCGTGAAACTTGGGGCGGAGTGAGATTCTCCACCGGCGGTTAAAGTCCGCGAGCTTCGGCAGACTCGGCGCAATTCCGAGACCGACGGTTACAGTCCGGAAGAGAAAGTTTGACGTAACGATTTGAATTACCCCGCCTGAAGTTTGCTAGGCGGTTTAATTTTTTTTGCGGAGGAAGAAATGTTCACGGGGATAATCGAAGAGGTCGGGCGGCTTAGGAGCTTGGACGGCTTTCGGCTTGAGATTGCTTGCGAGAAAGTTTTATCGGACATGAAGGTCGGCGACAGCATTGCCACGAACGGTATCTGCTTGACGGTCGTCGATTTCGGCACGGATTATTTCGCGGCAGATGTCATGCCGGAGACGTTGAGGCGAACTTCGCTTGCCGATAAGAATTTCAATCTGGAACGCGCCTTGAAGGTCGGCGACAGGCTCGGCGGGCACATAGTCAGCGGGCATATCGACGGCGTTGGCAAAGTCATGAGCATTCGCCCAGAAAGCAACGCGTTGTTAGTCGACGTGGCGGCGGAGGGTTCGTTGCTCCGTCAAATCGCGGGCAAAGGTTCGGTTGCACTTGACGGGATAAGCTTAACGGTCGTGGAGGCTGGCGCACAAAGTTTTTCCGTGTCGATGATACCGCATACGCGAGAGGTCACGAGCTTTAAGTTCAAGCGCGTCGGCTCATTCGTCAACATTGAGACGGACATCTTAGCCAAATACGTCGAACGCTTGCTAACCTTCAACAAGACTCCTGACTTGACACGCGAGCTATTGGAGGTGAACGGCTTTATATGAGCGACTTTGCGACGATTGAACAGGCGATTGACGACATACGCTGCGGCAAGATGATTGTTGTTGTCGACGACGAAGACCGCGAGAATGAAGGCGATTTAATCATTGCCGCCGAGACCGTCACGCCCGCCGATATAAACTTCATGGCGACGCATGCCAAAGGACTAATCTGCACGCCGATTGACGGCAAACGCCTCGATGAGCTGGAGATTGGGCAAATGGTTGCTAACAATACCGACAATCACGAGACGGCGTTTACAGTGTCGATTGACGCTTACGACACGGACACGGGCATTTCAGCTTATGAACGTTGCCGCACGATTAAGTTGCTCCTTGACCCTGCCGCGAATCCTTCAAGCTTTCGTAAGCCTGGTCACGTGTTCCCGTTGCGTTCAGTGGAAGGCGGTGTTCTTCGCAGAGCCGGACACACTGAGACGACTACGGATTTGGCAAGGCTTGCGGGCTTCTATCCGGCGGGGCTTTGTTGCGAGATTATGGACGACGATGGGCACATGATGCGCACGGAAGGTCTTAAAAAGTTCGCGGCGCGGCATGGGCTTAACATTATCACTGTTCGGGCTTTGATTGAGTATCGTAAACGCACGGAGAAATTCGTTAGGCAAATCGCCGACGTGGACTTTCCGAGCAAATACGGACGCTTCAGGCTCAAGGCTTACGAGAGCACACTTGATGGCAAATGTCACCTAGCACTTGTCAAAGGTAACGTTGCGGGCAAGTCAAATGTTCTGGTGCGCGTGCACTCGGAATGCTTGACGGGTGATGCGTTAGGTTCGTTGCGTTGTGATTGTGGCGAGCAACTGTCGACGGCTTTAAAAAAGATTGAGGCGGCTGGCGAAGGTGTCTTGCTTTACATGCGCCAAGAGGGTCGCGGCATTGGTCTGGCTAATAAGATTCGGGCGTATGCACTTCAGGACGCCGGCAATGATACCGTCGAGGCAAATATCTTACTCGGCTTCAAGCCCGACTTGCGCGATTATGGAATTGGTGCGCAAATCCTTTCGGACTTGGGCTTGACGACGATTAGACTGCTGACGAATAATCCTTCCAAACGCGCAGGGCTTGAGGGGCACGGCTTGACGATAACTGAACGCGTCCCGATTGTCATTGCGCCGACGAAGTTTGATAGGAAGTATCTCACTGTTAAAAAAGTTAAAATGGGTCATGTATTCGAGGAGGAGATAAGATGAAAGTCTACGAAGGCAACATCAGCGGCAAGGAGTCAAAGTTCGCAATCGTGGTGGCGCGTTTCAACGAGTTTATCACGAGCAAACTTTTGAGCGGGGCACTTGATGCCCTTAAACGTCACGAGACGCCCGACGAAAATATTTCCGTGGTGTGGGTGCCTGGTGCATTCGAGATTCCGTCCGTGGCAAAAAAATTAGCGTCTAGCAAAAAGTTCGACGCTGTGATTTGCTTGGGCGCAGTGATTCGCGGGGCTACGACCCACTATGATTACGTTTGCAATGAAGTTTCAAAGGGCGTGGCAGCTGTGGCTCTTCAAAGCGGCGTGCCGACGATTTTTGGTGTGGTGACCACGGAGAACATTCAGCAGGCGATTGAACGCGCTGGGACTAAGTCGGGCAACAAAGGATTCGACGCGGCGATTGCGGCTATGGAAATGGCGAACCTCTCTAAGGCATTGATTGCTATCAACGAACCCGAACAGCCCGCCCCTAAGAAACGCGGTCGCAAGAAGAAAGTTCAAGCCCCTGCGCCCGTCGACGAACCTGTCATTTAAGCGCAAACGCACGAGACATATCCATTTACAAAAAAGACTCCCCGTCATGTTGGCGAGGAGTCTTTTTATTGGTCAAAGGCGATTAATCTTCTTCCAAAGCATGAGACTTGCGTTGATACTTCGTGTGATAGTGGACGATATAAATGCCCTTGCCCATGATGTGACGAATGTCATCGAGATAGCAGAACTGGCGCGTCTTCGGATAAACGAGAACATCGCCTTCCAAAATGTCTTGGCTGTCCGACATTATGAGCGTGCTCGGTTCGATTTCGCTGAAGTAAGCATCAACCAACGGCTCTATAACGCGATTGTCACGCACGGGCACAAATACATTTGGTTTGAGTTTGGCGGCTCCCTCGAAGTATTGGTCAAGTACGATTTTCAAATTGGCGTCCATAGCGTTGCCTCCTTTCGTGCTAATGATTTTATAGAAATGCGTTGCCACTGTCAAATAAAAAAATCTCCGCGACCTCGCAGAGAAATTTCTTACTTGGCGGCTAGGATAAGGAACTTCACTTTTTTGACGAGCAAATCATCGACCGAGAACCCAAAGGAAAGTTCCGCATTCGGTGCATAACGTTTCATGAGTCGGGAAAGTTTTTCTAGTCTATCCAATGAAAGTTTTTCTTTGGAAGCCGTCACGTTGAATAGGATTCTTGTCGACGCCTTGAAGTTGTCCTCGGTGCTTAAATGTTTCAAGGCACGATTGACAGCAAAGGTGATAGAATTTTTTGCCTCGCCGTATCCGATAATCGCCGCAGAATCTTTTATGAACTCGACAAGCGTCCTAAAGTCAAACTTCGGATAGCCTGGCAGAGTTATCGCCGCAATAAAAGTCTCGACAATATTAGCGGCTTCGGCGGCAAAGTCTTCGCTTGGCAACTTTATCACAGCGTCGAAGATAATTTCGTCCTCGGCGTCTAGGAAGTTTCCTCCGGCAATGAGAATCATCGTTGCGCCGGACTTCTTTGCACAGTGGGCGGCAATCGCGACGGCTTTGATATTTTCCCAAACCTCGTCGACTATCAAGAAGATTAAATCGGAGCCGCGCAGGTTGCGAATCAAATTCCGTTCGTCAGCCATGTCTAGCAAGCGAAACTTATGGGCGGCTTTGCACGCGGCAAGGTTATAAGTATCGTGCCTGTCAATCGCCAGATATTTTACGCCCGGCAAATTCTTTTCCAACATGCAATTAATAGCCGCAAGTCCGCCTGAGAGTTTAGCATCGCTTGCAGTATTGACGCCGAGCACTTTAATCTTAATGAACTTGTTATCAAAGCTGTTTCCTAACACGGGAGGTCATCTCCTGTTGCGACGATTGAAGAAGTCAGGGATTATATTCGGGAAAGGATTGCGCGAGGTATCCGGCGGCGTATCTTGTTTGGGCGAGGCAGTTCTGTTATAGGGTGGCGGCTCTTGCTGATTATATTGCGGATTGAAGGGTTGTTGATTGAACGGTTGATTGAATGAGGGCGGATTAGGTTGTTGCTGATTTGGCGGCGGATAAAACTTTGTCGGCGGGATTTCGGGTTCAGCGGACTCTTGCTCGTCTCCAAAGCGCGTTGCAATTATCGTAACGATAATCGTATCTCCTAGCGAGTCATCGACGCTTACACCAAAGATAATTTCGGCGTCGGGGTGAGCGGCCTCTTGCACGGTCGTTGACGCCTCGTTGACTTGAATCATTGACAACGAATCTTGCGCGCCCATGAAGTTCAAAAGGATTCCGCGAGCACTGTCGACGCTCGTTTCAAGCAACGGGGAAGCGATAGCCTTCTTAACAGCCTCGACTGCGGCATTGTCCCCCGAGGCCTCGCCGACACCCATTAGAGCTTCGCCAGCATTGTTCATAATCGCGCTTACGTCCGCAAAGTCCAGATTGATTAGACCAGGCACCGCGATTAAGTCCGATATGCCCTTGACGCCTTGACGCAGAATATCATCGGCAAAGAGGAACGCTTTATTAATCGTCGTCTTCTTGTCGACGATTTGAAGCAGTCTATCGTTCGGGATAGTTATAATCGCGTCTACATTCTGTTTAAGCTTCTCAATGCCTAGGTCGGCATTTTTTTTACGCTTAGGACCTTCAAAGGCAAAAGGACGCGTGACAACCGCGACGGTCAACGCGTTGACTTCGCGAGCACACTCCGCCACGACTGGAGCCGCACCAGTACCTGTGCCGCCACCCATGCCAGCCGTTATGAACACCATATCAGACCCGCGCAGGGCTTCGAGAATGTCATTGCGACTTTCTTGCGCAGCTCGTTCACCAATATCAGGGCGAGCACCGGCTCCAAGTCCTCGCGTCAACTTCTCTCCGATTTGCATTCTCTTTGGCGACTTACTCATTAGCAACGCTTGCGAATCTGTGTTGACTGCAATGAATTCCACGCCCTCCAAGCCCGATTCAATCATTCTGTTTACGGCATTCGACCCGCCGCCGCCTATGCCGATTACTTTTATCTTCGCGAACTGGTCTAATGTGTTCTCGTCGAATTCAAACATCTGCCTTCCCTCCATGAAAATTTTTCTACGTAAGTTTTGCAAGCTTAACATACCTTAATGAAAAAACTTTGTAACCTTCAAACTTTAATCAAACGTTGGGCATTGCCGCCGAGGATTTTATCTTTATCAGCATCAGTGAGGGGCAAGGCTCTTATGAAGTCAATCGATGCCTCAGCAGATGTCCACGGGCTGTCCGTGCCGAAAAGAATTCTATCCGCGCCGAAGACTTCAACAAACCTCATGACCTGCGCGGCGTTTAAAAGCTTCAAGTCCTCGGCTTGCCAATGTGAATCAGTTCGCGGGACGATTGCTCCCGTTGAAAAGGACGTGTCGATAAAAATTCTCGTGCCGCTTAGAACGTCCAAGACCTCCGACCAATTCTTCCAACCGCCCATGTGCGCCGCGATTAACTGAAAGTCGCCGACCTCCTCGACGACGCGACGAATCATCTGCGGACTACAACGAACAATTCCTGGAAAGCCAATATCAAGCCCGGCATGCGTCACGACGATTAAACCGAGTTCGGCGGCGCGGTCGAGGATTCGCAGAAATTTTACGTCATCAAGGTTTGTGTCTTGATAAACGGGGTGAAGTTTGATACCCTTTAGCCCGCGATTTTTCAGGCGGCTCAGCTCCTCTCGATAGTTCGAGTAATCGGGATGGACGCAGCCGAATGAAATTATCCCGTCGACTTCGTTAAGCTCGGCGGCGGAAGCGTTTATCTTTTCGACCTGCCGTGGACTCGTCGCTACGGGCAGAATCACCGACAGATTAACCTGCGCTTCGTCCATTGACTTAAGCAAGCCGCTCAAAGTTCCGTCAGTAAAGGCGGGCGTTCGGCTAACGCGGCTAAGCTTATCAATGACGGCGGCGGCTATCGCGTCGGGGAAGATGTGCGTGTGCATGTCAATTATCATTGCGGGTCATCTCCTTAAGTTTTGCATGGAGGTTGTTTTAATGAAGGTTGTATTGTTAGTCTTGTATTTCGCTGTGCTGATTGGTATCGGTCTTTACTGCCGCAAGCACGCAACTGACGTTGACGGCTTTGTCCTCGGCGGACGCAGTGTCGGTCCTTGGCTGACGGCTTTTGCTTACGGCACAAGTTATTTCTCTGCAGTAGTGTTCGTCGGCTACGCGGGGCAGTTTGGTTGGAAGTACGGCATTGCGGCGACTTGGGCGGGCATCGGCAACGCGCTAATCGGTTCGCTTATGGCGTGGTTCATACTCGGCAGAAGAACTCGCGTCATGACCCGTCACCTCGATACCGCGACCATGCCTCAGTTCTTCGAGAAAAGATTTGGCTCGCCGTCTCTCAAGATTGGTGCCGCGATTATTATTTTTATCTTTATGATACCCTACACCGCCAGCCTTTACAACGGGCTATCGCGACTGTTCGGCATGGCGTTCAGCATTGACTATTCCGTCTGTATCCTGCTAATGGCGGTCTTGACGGCGGTTTATGTCATTGCGGGCGGCTATATGGCGACTGCGATTAACGATTTCATTCAAGGCGTCGTCATGCTCGTTGGTATCTCGGCGGTGATTTATGCTGTGCTTGAGTCAAAGGGCGGCTTCGTCAATGCTCTCGACGGCTTAGCCCGAATCACTGATGAAACCGTCTCCACGACGCCGGGGATTTTTAGTTCGTTCTTCGGCCCCGACCCGCTTAACCTGCTGTTCGTAGTGATTCTAACTTCTCTGGGCACTTGGGGCTTGCCGCAGATGGTTCAAAAGTTCTACGCCATTAAGAACGAACAAGCAATTCAAAAGGGCACTGTCATATCAACGCTATTTGCATTCGTAGTAGCGGGCGGCTGTTACTTCCTCGGCGGCTTCGGTAGATTGTTCTCCGACCAGATAGATATTAAAGCTAATGGCTTCGATTCTGTCGTACCGACAATGTTAAGCGGATTATCGGACGGAATGATTGCTTTAGTCGTAATTTTAGTTTTATCGGCGTCCATGTCAACGCTTTCATCGCTTGTAATCGTCTCTGCGTCAACTTTGGCATTAGATTTGATAAAAGGCAACTTCGCAAAGGACATGAGCGACGCAAAACAAGTTTTTTTGATAAGAATTTTAATCGTAGTGTTTATCGCAATCTCGGCGGTGCTTGCTTTGGTTCAATATAAAAGTTCTGTGAACTTTATCGCACAATTAATGGGAATATCTTGGGGCGCAATGGCTGGAGCGTTCCTCGCGCCGTTCATGTATTCGCTTTACTCCAAAAAAGTTTCAACGTCGGCTTGCTGGGCGTGTTTTATCTTCGCAAGCGTGCTTATGGCGGCTAATATGTTAATCCGTCCCGCCTTCCCAGCGATAATGCAATCCCCGATTAACTCCGGCGCAATCGCAATGCTAGCTGGCTTAATCATCGTGCCGATTGTCAGTGCGTTGACTCCTTCGCCGGATAAAAAGCTAGTTGATGACGCTTTCAAGTGCTACGACGAAAAGATTATGGTGCCGCTTAGCACGTCCCTTAACAGCGAGAAATAAAAAAATTAGCTCCTGCCTCATTGACGGGAGCTTTTTTATTGCAAAAGTAAATCGAAGTGCCCATTGGGTCAAGCGTTCAGGCTTGCACCGCTTTTTGTTTGCCGATTAAAAGGTTCAGGTTATGTTAGCCAGCGTCACGAAGATTGAACGGATTAACCTTGCGCGTTCTGCCGATTCAAGCTCGCCTGTCTCCTCCGACTCGTAAAGATTCGCTGACATCTGCGCGACAAGCTCTGCCTCGCGCCGCGTGATTAGTTTGTTATCTAAAAGGAATTCAATCATCGACTTCACGTGGGCGAACGGCGTATCCTCATCGATTTGGTCAAGGAAGCGTTGATATAAAAGCTCCTTGCGGTCAAGCTCCTCGGCAATCAGCGCAATGCGAATGTACCCGCCAAGCCCGCGCCGCGACTCCACGATAAAGCCCTTGTCCGTCGTAAAGCGCGTGCTCAACACGTAACTTATCTGCGAAGGTGCGCAACTTACCTCGCTGGCAAGTGCCGTCCGATTCAACTCAATCTGCTTATCAGCGTTTTGCCTCAGCCGCTTGAGTATGTATTCTTCAATCGTGTCTGCTTTGTTGTTCAACATGATTAATCACCTCATCTTGATATTTTGACATTATACGCGCCAAAAATCAAATCGGCAAGCTCTTGCAGGAAATTTTTTGCGCGGCGAAGAATTTTCCTAGCAAGGAGTTGAGCAAGATGATTCAAGCGATATTCTTCGATAGGGACGGCGTCTTGAATGAGGAGGTCGGCTACCTTTGGCAGGTCGAGAAGTTCAAATGGATTGACGGCGCACGCGAGGCGATTAAGTTCTGCAATGAACGTGGACTGTTGGCAATCGTCGTCACGAACCAAGGCGGCATTGCTCGCGGACTGTATACTGCGCGGGAGGTCGATAACCTTCATGACTTCATGCAACAGAGTTTGTCGGAGGTCGGCGCACATATCGACGGCTTTTATTATTGCCCACACCACCCAGACTTCAGCGGCGAGTGTGATTGCCGTAAGCCTAAGCCGGGATTGATTCTGCATGCTTGCGAAGACTTCAACATAAATCCCGCGCAGGCTATCATGTTCGGCGACAGCGAACGCGATATCCAAGCGGCTAGAGCGGCGGGTCTTCGTGACGGAATCTTTTTCGCGGGCGGAAATCTTTTGGAAGCTGTCAAAGTTCATTGCAAGGAGGGAGAGACATGAGAAAGTTTTTGTTGAGCGTCGCGGTAGTCTTTCTGCTGTCGGGTATGAGTGTTGCCCTTGCCGCAGAAAGTTTCGCGGTCGAAGTTCTCAACTTAGTCAACGCTGAACGCGCACGGGTAGGAGTCGCGCCGCTTAGGTTGGCTGACGACTTGCAAGAGGAGTCGGCTATCCGTGCACGCGAGATTGTCCAAAGCTTTTCGCACACACGCCCCGACGGTTCGGATTGCTTTACGGTGATGAGGAATCGCGGACGCACTTGCGGAGAAAATATCGCGGCAGGTCATGCGTCAGCAGTTGAGACCGTCGAACAGTGGATGAGCTCCGATGGGCACCGCGAGAACATTTTAAATCCTAACTTCCGTGAACTCGGCGTCGGCTACGCTTACGAAGACTATTCAACCTATCATCACTACTGGGTTCAACTGTTCAGAGGATAAAATTTTAGGAGGGAAAGACTATGGCTGCACACGTAATCGAAGAGGCGCGGCGGTGTCTGCAATGCAAGAAGCCGCTTTGCCGAATCAAAGGTTGCCCGATTGAAACAAATATCCCCGAAATGATTCGCCTGTTCCTAGCCGGTCAAACGGTTGAGGCAGGGCGTATGCTCTTTGAAAACAACCCGCTTAGCGTCGTATGCTCCCTTGTCTGCGACCACGAGAATCAATGCGAGGGCAACTGTATTCAAGGCAAACGCAAAGACGGCTCGGCAATTCAAATCCCAAGCATCGAGAATTACATTTCCGATTTCTACTTTGACAAGATAAGCCTGGAACGCGCCCCCGATACTGGTCAACGCGTCGCGATAATCGGCTCTGGCCCTGCAGGCATTACGATTGCCGTTAAACTTGCCGCGCTCGGTTATCGAATCACAATCTTTGAACGCATGGACAAGGTCGGCGGCATGATGCGTTATGGCATTCCCGCGTTCCGTCTGCCGAAGAAGATTCTTGACCGCTATCAAGTCAAGCTAAGGCAAATGGGAATTCACTTCCGCCCGAACACTTCCATAGGCGGCGCACTTCACCTTGACGACCTATTCAACGACGGCTATGACGCAATCTTTATCGGCACAGGCGTCTGGCGTCCGCGTAGACCTCACGTTAAAGGCGAGAGCCTCGGCAATGTTCATTACGCGATTGATTATCTGCAGAACCCTGACGCTTACGACCTCGGCGATACCGTTGCGATAATCGGCGCGGGCAACTCAGCTATCGACGTGGCACGAACTGTTATCCGTCAAGGCTCTCGGCATGTTACGCTTTATGCACGTCGTCAGAGGATTGCGGCAAGTCAACGCGAGCTTGATTACGCGGCAGTCGACGGTATCGAACTTCAACAGGGCATGGCGATTAAAGAATTCACTGAGGAAGGTCCGCTCCTAACGCCTAGGATTTATGACGAGCAAGGCAATCTGATTCGCGAGGAAGAACCCGTGCTTATGCCCGCCGATAGCACAATCATTGCCATAAGCCAAGGACCAAAGGATAAGATAGTCAACACTACGCACGATTTGACGGTTGATAAGAACGGCTTGATCGTCGTCGACGAGGAGGGGCGTACTACTCGCGAAGGCGTCTTCAGTAGCGGTGATGTCGTCATTGGCGCAAAGAATGTTGTCCTTGCCGTGAAGTATTCCAAAATCGTAGCTAAGAGCATGGACGAATACTTAACCGCTAAACGAGGTTCTAGGTGATAGGTTTTAGGTTTGAGGGGACAGGTTGTAGCACTTAACCACTAATCCATACAACCTATCCCCTAATCCTGCGGGGGTGATGACATGAACACTAAAGCAGATGTTCAAGCCGCATTGACGGAAAGTTTTGCTGTGGGGACAAGTCACAGCTTGCACAGCGAGACTTTCGGCGAACTTATCATTGTGTCAACGGGCGTGGCGGGCAATCTGATTCTGTACAAGGGCTTTTATCCCGCCGCTTACATTCGCCCCGAAAGCTTAACTGCCGTCCTGAACGCCGAGGAGCCTTTCCCGCCGAACGGAGACTTTCACAAGTTGCAACAGCTCATCAAGGAAACCTGCGCGGAAGTCATCGAGTGCTATAGCGTGGACGAGCTGATTGAGTTCGTGGACATGAATCGGGACTTCGGGAAGTAGCATAAAAATCTATCGGGTGTTATTATAATCGACGTGAGGTGATGAAACTTTGAACTTTAGGAATAAGGTCGCTTGGCTGATGATTGTAGCGGCATTTCAAATGCCGTGTGTGAGCTTTGCGGCGGAAGAGGATAAAGAGCTTTCGTTGATAGCGGCGGAGCAAGAACGTTCCGAGGAAGATGAGCGGCTCGGCGAGATAAACCCCGCCTTGACTGACACAATCACGACCGAACGCACGCAGGAGACTAATAAAGATAAACGCGAGCGCAAAAAGAAACTCAAGCAGGCGCGTAAGGAAAAGGAAAAGGCTAACGAACAGAAGCTCAAAGATAGCGCGAATCAGAAGACCAATAGGCGCAAGGACGATTCGCCGATTGAGATTGCTCCGAGTAAGCCGCGACCCGTTGTCGAGACTAAACCTGAGCCGCAACCAGTTGTCGAGACTAAACCTGAACCACAACCGATAACACCGCCAATAGTGACACCTTTGCCCGCACCAACGTCGCCATTAACGCCGCCGTCTTCACCAGCGGAGACAGTCCCCTTTGCCAATCAGAAGATGATTTACGCGAACTTCGCTGAAGCCGCCCGCTCAGTTCACTTTATCCCGCTGTATATGCCGCGCAAGTCCGGCTACGAGATAACTGCGCTTTATGCGGGGCAAGGGATTGTCGAAGTCCGCTACGGAAGACGTTGGGAGCCGACGGTCTCTTTGACGGTTAGGACTTATAAGCGCAATGACGGCGAGGAGCCTCAAGATATAAGCGGCGTAACTGGCGTCAAGTGGCGTGTGGATACGACTACTGGCACCACGATTTACATTGCGAAGATTTCAGAGACTGAACAAGTCGCGGCGTGGGCTGTGGGGCATTACACCTTTTCGGCAAGGGCTGAGAACTTATCATACGCGGGATTCTATTCGCTCGTTGCTGATGAGCTTGTTGAACTTTCGACGCATTACTACTTAGACATATGAGGAGATGATTTGATTGATTGAACGCTACACATTGCCGGAGATGGGCAAGCTCTGGTCGATTGAAAACGAATGGCAGACGATTCTTGATGTGGAACTTGCCGCCTGCGATGCTATGGCTCAGCTCGGAGAGATTCCCGCAGACGCCGCTAAAAACATTCGCGCCAAAGCCGCCTTCAACCTCGAACGTATTCACGAGATAGAAGCCGTCACTCATCATGACATTATCGCGTTCCTGACCTGCGTCGGTGAATACGTCGGCGAGGACTCGAAGTATATTCACAAGGGGCTGACCTCCAGCGACGTTAAGGATACGGCGATTTGTCTTATGATGAAACGTTCGGCGGAGATTATCCTTGATGACCTGAACAAGTTCCGCGAAGTCCTCCGCCGCCGCGCAGTCGAATTCAAACACACCGCTTGCATTGGCAGGACTCATGGCATACACGCCGAGCCGATGACGTTCGGGCTTAAGCTACTTCTTTGGAGCGCGGAAGTTGAACGCGACATTGAACGCATAGAACATGCCAAGAAGATTGTTAGCGTCGGCAAACTAAGCGGAGCGGTCGGAACCTATTCAAACATTGACCCGCGCATTGAGGAACTTGTCTGCCAGAGTTTGGACTTAACGCCCGTCCGATTGGCTACGCAGGTTATCCAACGCGACCGCCATGCCGAATACATGACAAGCTTAGCAATCGTCGCCAGCACCTTGGAAAAGATTGCTACCGAGATTCGCAACCTGCAACGCACGGACATTCGCGAGGCTGAAGAATACTTTTCTCCGGGGCAGAAAGGCTCTTCCGCCATGCCGCATAAACGCAACCCGATTAACTGCGAACGCGTCGCGGGTATGGCTCGGCTAGTTCGTGGCAACGCTATAGCCGCAATGGAGGATATTACCCTTTGGCACGAACGCGATATATCCCACAGCTCCGTTGAACGAGTCATCCTTCCCGACTCGACGATTAATGTTGACTATTGCACGCGCAAGCTTACAAATATTGTTGACAAGCTCCTTGTCTATCCCGACGCAATGTTGCATAATATGAATCGCACGGGCGGCTTGATTTACAGTCAGCGGCTCATGCTTGAGATTGTAGGCAAGGGCGTGCTTAGGGAAGACGCTTATAAATGGGTTCAACGCAATGCAATGCGGCGTTGGCTTGACGGCGAAGACTTCCAAACCAATATCAAGCGCGACCCCGACATTACGAAATATCTCAGCGCGGAGGAAATCTCCGACTGCTTTGACTATAAATGGTTCCTTCGTAACGTCGATATGATTTTTGAACGGTTCGGACTTTAAGCTAGCAATGCGCTAGCGTTGCGTATGAACGCGGGCATAACGCCCAAATCATTGATGACTGAGGCGCGACCGCTGGATGCAACGTCACGTTGCTCCTGCGTCATGTTAATATGATATTCAAACGTTTTGAGCTTTAGGAGGTTACAATAATGATTAAAGGCAATCTGCTCTACGAGGGCAAGGCTAAAAGTGTCTTCGAGACCGACAACCCCAACGAGTTACTGATTTACTTCAAGGACGACGCCACCGCCTTTAACGGCGAGAAACACGGCACCATCGAGGGCAAAGGCATCATCAACAACAAGCTCAGCGAATTCTTCTTCAAGCAGCTCAAAGACCGTGGCGTAAAAAGTCACTTTGTCGAGAAGATTGGCGAACGCGAGATGATTGTTAAGCGGCTGGACATGATTAAGCTTGAAGTGGTCGTGCGCAATATCGTAGCCGGCTCCTTAGTCAAGCGTCTTGGTTTGGAAGAGGGCACGCCGCTTACAGTTCCCGTTGTCGAATACTATTACAAGAGCGACGAGCTCGGCGACCCCATGCTCAACCGCTGGCACATCATGGCACTTGACTTGGCGAAGATTGACGAGCTTAATCAAATGGAGCATGTCGCCCTTTCCGTCAACAATATCCTGCGCGACTTGCTTAGGGCTAAGAACGTGGACTTGATTGACTTCAAGCTTGAGTTCGGACGCTTTGACGGTGAAGTACTGTTGGCTGATGAGATTTCCCCGGACAACTGCCGCTTCTGGGATACCGTCACGCACGAGAAACTTGATAAGGATAGATTCCGTCAAGACCTCGGCGGCGTCGTGGAGGCTTATCAAGAAATGCTTCAACGCTTGACCTTGTGAGGCGTCGTCATGGCTAAGAATCTCTTTATGGCTGTAGTAGTCGGCTTGATACTCTGCGCGGGCGTCAAGGCTGAGGCGGCGGAAATTTTCGTCGGCACGTCTCCTGCCACGGGTTATAATTGCTTTGTCTTGACGAACACAATCAGCCGCGAGAACGAACACCGCATGCTTATTTCCTCTGCTGTGCTTAAAATGGTCGACCAATATGGCGCGGCGCATAACCTAACTTACACCTTTTTTGACTTGGACGGCGACGCAATAGACGTTGAGTTCACCAACACGCAGGGTTTCAGCGGCAAGGCGACTCCTCAAGACACGCCGATTGAATGGGCAATGTACACGGTCATCAATGACTATCGTTAAGAAATTTTTCTGGGGATGAGGTGCGCCTTGTCCCTTTTGAATTTGGAGAGGTGATTAAATGGAGCAGATGACTTACAAGGCTTCGGGCGTAGACATTGACGCGGGCAATGAGTCCGTGCGCCTGATTAAAGATTTCGTGCGCTCGACATATCGACCAGAGGTCTTAGGCGACATTGGCGGCTTCGGAGGACTGTTCAAGCTTAAAGACTACGACGAACCGATTTTAGTTTCGGGGACTGACGGCGTAGGCACCAAGCTTAAAATCGCGTTCCTACTCGACAAGCACGATACCATTGGGCAAGACGCCGTTGCCATGTGCGTTAATGATATTCTCGTTCAAGGAGCCGAGCCGCTCTTCTTCCTAGACTACTTAGCCGTTGGCAAGCTTGAACCCGCGCAAGTCGCCGAGATTGTCAAGGGCGTAGCGGAGGCTTGCAAGGCGTCAGGTTGTGCGCTTATCGGCGGCGAGACTGCTGAGATGAACGGCTTCTATCCTGCGGGCGAATATGACATTGCGGGCTTTGCAGTCGGTGTCGTCGAACGTAAAGCGTTAATCACTCCGGCACGCGTCAAGGTCGGCGATGTGCTGATTGGTCTACCGTCAAGCGGTCTGCACTCCAACGGCTTCAGCTTAGTTAGGAAGATTGTCTTTGAACGCATGAACTTTAAGGGCGACGAATTCATCAGCGAGCTTGGCAAGACGATTGGCGAAGAACTCTTGACGCCCACGACGCTTTATCCCGCGCAGGTCTTGCCGATTATCCGCGAATACGGCGACAGGATTCATGGACTGGTTCACGTGACGGGCGGCGGCTTCTACGATAACATTCCGCGTGCATTGCCGGAAAGTTTAGGCGCAGTGATTGACGCGGACTCGTGGAGCGTCCCGAAGATTTTTAAGCTCCTTCAAGCTTGGGGCAACGTCGAGCGGCGCGAGATGTTCCGAACGTTCAACTGCGGCATTGGCATGATTCTAATCGTCGACGCGGACATTGCTGACGAGATTGACGGCTACAAAATCGGGCGCGTCGTCGAAGGTGCAAACGTCACGATTAACGGAGGTGAGCTTGATGATTAAACTCGGCGTACTGTGTTCGGGGCGCGGCACTGACTTACAATCGATAATCGACGCAATCGACAGCGGCTACTTGTCGGCGAAGATTGCAATCGTCTTGACTGACAAACCGAACGTCGGAGCCTTAGCGCGGGCGGAGGCGGCTGGCATTAAAAATATCTGCGTCGATAGGAAGAACTTCACTGACCGCGCAGATTTCGAGGCGGAACTTATCAAACACCTTAAGGGCGTCGACTTGGTGATACTGGCGGGCTTCATGCGGATTCTTAGTGGCGACTTCGTCAAGCGTTGGGAAGGGCGCATTATGAATATTCATCCGTCGTTATTGCCGGCGTTCCCTGGAGCTCATGCTCATCGCGACGTTTTGGCTTATGGGGCTAAGGTCTCTGGCTGCACAGTCCATTTCGTCGACGAGGGCACCGATACCGGAGCAATCATCATGCAAGCGGCGGTTGAAGTTCGCGAGGACGATACCGAGGAGACTTTAGCGGCACGAGTTTTGGAGCAGGAGCATAGGATTTATCCGCAGGCGATTAAGTTGTTCATTGACGGGCGACTTAAAATCGTCGGGCGCAGAGTTGAGATAGGAGGCGGCAAGATGAAAATCAAACGGGCATTAATCAGCGTATCGAACAAGTTGGACGTGGTGGACTTCGCGCGCAAGCTCAGCAAGTGCGGCGTGGAGATTATCAGCACGGGCGGCACTGGCAAGGCTATTCGGGCGGCGGGCATTCCCGTTACGTTCGTCAGCGACCTTACCGGCTTCCCAGAGATTATGAACGGGCGCGTTAAGACACTCAATCCGAAGATTCACGGCGGGATATTGGCGGTTCGCGACAATCCTGAACACGTTCAGCAGATGCAGGACAATGGCATTGAGCCGATTGATTTAGTCGTCGTCAATCTTTATCCGTTCAAGAAGACAATCCGCAAACCGAACGTCACACTCGACGACGCGATAGAGAACATTGACATTGGCGGCCCCGCGATGATTCGGGCGGCGGCTAAGAACTTCAAATACGTTACGGTCGTGACCAACCCCGAACGCTACGACGAGATTGCTAAGCTTATCACCGAGACCGGCGAAGTTCCTTTGGACGTGCGCAAGTCTTTGGCAACGGAAGCATTCGCGCACACCGCAGACTACGACGCGGCGATTACGAAATACCTTGCCGAAGCCTAAGCATCACATAAGCAATAAAAAATCCCCTTCCGACTTTGGAGGGGGATAATTTTGTTTACTCACCATACAAGATAAGCTGAACCATCTGCCCCATTTCTGACTTATTGGAATAGTGTTGCGGCAGACGGCGTTTATTATTCGTCTCGATAAGTGCCCGCGTGTCGTAAGAAAGAATTTGCGACGCTAAGACTTCATAGGTACGATTGGCAGGCGTTATTCTCACGTCGTAGGCGTACATGCGATTCAGGCTCGCCTTGATGACAGCCATTTTAACAGTAAAGACTCCGTTGCTAAGGTCGCTCACGCTGTCGGCGTCGTAATAGTAGCCGGTGTCGTCCATTGCGTCAATAAACTTGAGATTCTCCGCCGAGCACGTCGAACACGTCATCAAAATCATCAGCGCGATTAAAAGTTTCCTCATATCCCAAAAACCTCCGTTACACATGTCCTTAAAAGCTCCTGCAGTACTGTCACGTTCAAGAGGAGTGCTTCGGCTTGCGGGCGTAGCTTTGTATAGTGGAAGGTCGGATTGTGCGCTACGGTAAAATCAGTCGGGTAAGCTATCGGCTTGAAACGTTGCAGGTTAAAGTTCAGCATGGCTCGATTCATGTGGAAAGCACTCGTCACTAACAGCGGCTTAGTAAAGTTATTCTCGCGCAGGATAGCGGCACTATAGCGGGCATTCTGCGCAGTGTTTATGCTCTTAGTCTCCGTTAAGATTTTGTCTTCAGGCACGCCCAACGACTTCAAGACGCGTGCAGAGATTTCAGCCTCCGCGCCCGAATCAGAATAGACTTGCCCGCCGCTAACCAGTATCGGCACGTTCAACAGCTTTTGCAAGCGGACTGCCGTCAACAATCTATTAGCGGGACTAGCGCACAATGCCCCCACGCCGTCAACGTCAGGCACTTGACTTATCGCGCCGCCTCCGAGCAAGACAATCACATCTGCGCCGGAAGTCTCGACCTTAGCGGGCGGCGTGTGCATTTCCTCTAGCCAACCCATTAGCCTTTCTGCGACGAAACTTATACACAGCAAATAACATATCAACGTGACGACTAAGACTGCCACCGAGAGCTTGCGATTGATTCTGAACAGCTTGACCACCAATGCTAGCGCAAGGACGATGAATATCCCCGGCGGCAATATCCAACTCGCTCCGAACTTCAACGCATATACCAATACAAATCACCTCACGTCGTCTTAAACGCCGCGTCAATCTCTTCAAGCGATTTGCGTTTGCTTTCAATGCCGAGGCTCAGCACGATAACAGAGATGATGACGAACACTGACGCGAACATTAGGAAGATTGAATTCATATGTGCGCCGTGAACGAGTAAGACGCCTACGAGCATTGGAGCTAACATGCCGCCGATACGACCGAATCCCGCTGCCCAACCCGAACCGAGCGCACGGATTGCCGTAGGATAAAGTTCAGGCGTGTAAGTGTAAATGACGCCCCATGCGCCCAGGTTAAAGAAACTCATTGCCGCGCCCCACATCAAAAGTTCGGAAGCCGTCGCCGCATTGCCGAAGAAGTAAGCGCATACGCCCGACATTAAAAGGAAACTTGACAGCGTATAACGCCGCCCGATAACGTCTACGAGCCACGCCGCCGCGAAGTAGCCAGGCAACTGTGCTAGCGTCATGATTAGCACGTATTCAAACGTCTTGACGACCTCAAAGCCTTGAGAGAAGACTATCGATGGGAGCCACATGAAGATTCCGTAATAGCTGAAGACAATCCCGAACCACGCTAGCCAAAGCATAATCGTTCGGACGCGGAAAGCCTTCGTCCAAAGCGTGAAGACGTTCAACTTAAAGATAGGCGTCGCCTCGTCCGCGAAGTCATTAGTAAACGGTCTACTCGGCACACCAAGCTTTTCCTCTAGCTTTAAGATTATCTGTCGCGCCTCGTCGATTCTGCCTTTGCTTATCAGATAGCGGATTGATTCGGGCATGTGCAGGCGGATTAGGAAGACATACAGCGCGGGCAATGCTCCGATAATGAACGCCACTTGCCAGCCGAATTGCGGGATAAGCAGATAGGAGATTAATGCCGCCACTAGCCAGCCGACTCCCCAAAAACTTTCAAGCAAGACGATGAACCTTCCGCGCAGATGACTTGGCGCGTATTCACTCATGAGCGTCGCCGCAACGGGTAATTCGCCGCCTAAGCCGAAGCCGACTAAGAACCTAAACACCAACAGCGATTCATAACTCCATGCCAGAGCACAAAGCCCCGTTGAGACGCTGTAAAGTATCACCGTCGCCGCGAAGACGTTTTTGCGTCCGAACCTGTCAGCAATCGTGCCAGCAAGCACTGCGCCCAATGCCATGCCGATTAAGCCGACACTGCCAATCCAACCGACTTGGTCAGGCGTCAAGCCCCATTCCTTAGCCAGTATCGGCAGCACGAACGAGATTAAACCCGTGTCCATAGAATCAAACAGCCAGCCTAGCCCCGTGACCACTAACAGCTTGTAATGGAACGAGCCGACCGGCAAATGTTCTAGCCTCTCTAGTATCAACGCTTACACTCCCTATTCTGTTCAATCAAACGGCTTGCATTGTATTTCACGCGCAGATAAATTGCAAGCGTTAATTGCTTTTTAATGCGCCGTCGAGTAAAATGTAAGCGCAGTAAAGGAATTGTTTTGGATTTGCCAAGGAGGCGATTAAAATGGATTTTGCGACAATAGGCAAGCTTGGCACCTACGTCAAGACGAAGAACCTAACCTTCGCCGCAAAGCACAAGATACGCACGGGTCAGACTCTCACGAACGCGAACGGCAACTTTATATCAATGACAACCTCGACGTTCGATAAGCTCCGTGCGGCGGCGAAGGCATCAACTGACCAGGCTAAGGCACAGAAGCTTGCGCTTATCAGGAGGAAACTCAAGGCAGGGCAGAAGCTCACGGACGAAGAGCTAGGATTCCTGCGCGTAAACGACCCGAAGACTTACAAGAAAGCTAAGGCTGCCGACGACGCCCGCGAAGAACTCAAATCCGAACTCAAGAAGGCTAAGACTAAGGACGAGGCTCGCGAGGCAATGACGCGGGCAATGGTCAAGGCATCGACGGCGGCAATGTCCGAACTGTCCGCGCTCGGTCAAGGCGGCGGCAATATGTCAGCGGGAGCAATGCAAGCCGGCAGTGTTAATGGTGCGACAGATATTGCACAAGGTCAAGCGGACAGCCCGACGCTCATCGACGCTAATCAATCCGTTCAAACGGGCTTTGAACAGTCAACCGGCACGATAAGCGGCAATGATAACAATCCTGCCGCGAACAAGTCCGAAGACTCCGCCGATAACATGACGCCCGAAGACATCATGGAGAAATACCTTTGGACGATACGCGCCCTCGAAGACGAATGGGCACACTTCACGAACTCCCGCGACTACAAAGACTTGCCCGAACGTATGACGGACGAGCCGACGCCTAAGAAAACTCATCGGCAGATTGACGAGCCGAGCCGCAGACTTTTGGACGCAGTGACGGCTTATCGGCGTGCTATGGCATAAAATTTTCATCATGGCATAAAAAAACCCCCAACCGACATGGAAGGGGGTTTCTTGTTAGCTGAGCAGAGGCGCGATAAGTTTCACGAAGAGAGAGCCGACACTAAAGCCGGCGTCGACACTTTCACGGGCTACGAGTGGTACACGAGCCACGGGCTTACCGTCATAGAGCAAGACAGCTTCGCCGAGGACTTGTCCTGCCTCAATGCCGTTTCCAGCGTCGACAATCTTTGGCAAGTCATAAACAACCTTCAACAGCTTAGAATCTTCGCCAGCCATGAGCGGGAAGTCCAAACTCTTTTCAACGCTGACATGAATGGTAGCCTTTTCTCCGTCGCGCACAAAGATTTTCTTCTTAGTCTGCTCCTTATCGATAGCCTTGACTAAGCGGACGCGTTCAAAGCCGAAATTTAGCAAAGCGGACGCGTCCTCAAAGCGCGTATCGTGATTGGTCGAGTGCATGACGATAGCAATCAGTTCAATCTCGCCGCGCTTAGCACTGGCAGCTAAGCAACCGCCCGCAGCAGTTGTCCAACCAGTCTTGATACCGTTCGCGCCATTGTACTTGCCGAGCAATTCATTGGTGTTGTTAAGCTCGCTCCACTTGTCCTTAGGATATGTCCAGTGAATCGACGTGCGTCGAGTGTTGACGATTTCGCGGAAGATGTCGTTGTGCATGCAGTAGACAGCGATACGCGCCATATCAGCGGCCGTCGAATAGTGATTGGGATTGGGCAAGCCGTTAGGATTGGCGAAGTGCGAACTCTTACAGCCAAGCACTTTTGCCTTATCGTTCATCAGGTCGGCGAAGCTATCGACGTTGCCGCTAATGGTTTGGGCTAGGGCAAGTGCGCCGCCGTTCTCGCTGACTAGCATGACAGCCGTTATCATGTCGCGTGCGCTGATTGAGTCCGTCGACGACCAACTAAGCGTGTTGTCCTCCGCCATGACGCCTTCTTGAGTCATGAAGACTTCTTGCGTGGGATTAAGTTCCTCAAGCGCGATAACGCAGGTCAACATCTTAGTCATACTCGCCGGCTCGCGAATGTCATCGGGATTCTTTTCGTAGATGATTCGCCCCGTGTTAGCCTCAACGAGTATTGCCGAGTCCGCCAAGAGTTTAGGTTCGCCCGCCGCTAATGCCGAAGAAGTCATCAAGCTGAGCGCGAAGACTAGAGTCATTAAAAATATTCTCATGCTTACTCCTGAACGCTAATATCGGTGGTAATCTCGCCGTTGGCAATCGTGAAGAGGATAAAGTTGGACAGTGCGCTATCGTCAGCGGTCGGGCTTACGAATTCAAAGCAATAGCCGTAGTTGCCGTCGCCGAGTGCCTCGTCCTTGATTTGCGGATTGTCGCCGATAGTGAACGTGTCGACCTCAACTTGAGTGAAGTCTTCATCGTCACCTGAAATCGTCATGCCGTAATGAAGCGTCGTAATCTCGTCGCCCGTGCGGAGCTTGATAAGTTCGCGGCTACTCATGCCGTTGCTATCCAAACCCTTCCTTGCGCCGAGGATATAATATTTCTCTTCGGCATAGACGTAAGCGACCTGCAGATTGCATTCGACGCCGTTAAGCTTAATCGGGATTGAGTAGAGGTTGTAGCCGTCATTCTCCTCGGTAATCTCGACGTAGACCGGATGCCCGTCAAGCATTGGCCACACACCGCGGAAGTTATCAGTAAAGGTGCCCGCGTTCCAATCGGCGTTAATGTCGGCGTCGCTGCCGAGGTAAAGCAGAATATCATCTTCGACGCTCATATAAACCAGCTGACAATGGACGCTTGAGAGTAAGTCCATTTGCTCCGGGGTGAGCTGAACGAACACATTGCCATTGCTGTCCATTTGTACTTTGAAATCTTCTAGCTGAGAGAGTTGGAAAATCTCTTGACGCTCGGCTTGCGGAGGCGGAGCAGTCGGTGCAGGTGTGACGAGCGTTTCACCGTCAAGCAAAGGCACAACGTCTTCGGGAAGCTCGCCATAAATCAGATAGTAGTACAGGAGCTTTTGCGGCACGGGCGCGGAGTCGAGGTTGAGATAAGCAACCAAAGATTGTTCGTCGCCGCTGTAAGAATAGAAGCTAGATAAGCCGCCGCCACGATTACGATACGCGCCGTTGACTTTGTAAATAACCGCGTCATCAATCGCGCTGATAAGTTTATCGCTCGTGTTCGGGAGAATGTCCTTGTTTCCCTTAGCGAGGTCGACAATATCAACCATGTTCGTGTAACCAGTCCTGCGAGTGTTGCCGCCGTAGTTTTCCGCATTGACTGCGCCGCGTCCGAACTTAGCAAAGAAGTTCTTAGGATTCTTATGAGCCGCCCGCAAAGCTTCAAGCCCGAACGATTCGTAGGCGTTGCGCAAATAGGGGAGCTTAGCCAAGTCGATAACGGAAAGCGTCGCAGTGTCTTCAACCCAATAACTTTCGCAAGCCTCCATGTAGGTATCGCAGATGACTTGACCGAGTTTTGCGCCGCCCATAGCGGGATTTTCTGCGAGTGCTCCGACCCAACCTTTATAGTTCCAGCCGATACCAGGTTCCACTTCTTCTGAGGCAGTGACGTAACGCGTTAAGCCGTCAAGGGCGTTCACTGTGTCATAAGTCGCCATTAAGCACGCGTCAAAGCCGATGAGTTCAAAGGGCGGATTATCAGCGTTAGGTTCATAGGAGGCAGTAAAGGCGTTGCGCACGTCGTTAAGGCTAAGCATGTTACCGGTTCGTTCATCTAAGCAAATGCCCGCCGCTGAGCCGCCACCATGATCCCAGAAGACAAATACTTTATGGTCAGCGGTGTAGTTCTCCTTGCCGTAGCGGATAAAGTCGGCTAGCGTCTGAACGTTGCCCATATCGGCATCATCAAACGTTGCGATACGTTGCAAGCCTTCCGAGCTGTAAAGGTAGAACTCGACCGCGCCGCTAGTTACGACATTGTTTTGCCATTGGTCAGTGCCGCCGGTCATAATCAAGAACTTCACGTTAGCGGGAAGCTTGACATCAAGGAGTTCTTGCAAGTCAGCTGATGCCGCTCCGCTACCGGTTTCCAAGTCCGTGCCGCACAGGTACCAATAGACAATCCACGTATCATCCGCCTTGTAAGCGTCGTTGAAGTTCGCGGACTTGTTCGCAGTCTTCGTGGGCGGTTCACCACTTGACGAATCGTCGCAACCAGTCACGACCAGCGCAGTCACTAAGAACATTGCGAGCATTAGAACTCGTCGAAAGGTCTGCATGTCATCATCTCCTTTAAAAAAAAGGGCTAGCGATTAGAAAGCCTAACCACTAACCACTGATGGTCGATTAAAATTATTTTCCGCTGACGAACTTGGCAACGGCTTGGGGGTCTTGCGGTGCCCAATACATTTTGCCATCGTCGCCTTTAACAGCCTCGCAGGTAACCTCAAGGGTTTGTTCGGCGTTAAGCGGGAACTCGTTGATGAAGTTGTCGATGGATTCAAGCGCGAACTGTTGGAACTCCGGACTTTCCTTAAGCTGTTCAGCAGTCAAGCCTTGCGCCTGAAGTTCGCCATAAGCCGTGCCGAGTGCAACTAAGTCCGCGTTATTCTCAGCGACCTGCGCGGCTCCAGCCTGATTAATCGTGGTGGCTTTGAGTTCAACGACGGGATGTTCCTTATCGTCCTTCTTGACGGTAGCTTTCATGTCCATTCCCGCGTGCAGTTTGGCGACGTAGTTACCAGTCATCTCCGCGACGGACTCATCACTAAGCGGATATTGTTTGAAGGCGTCGACAATCGGGGCAAGCACTTGGTCTTGAACGGCCTCAACGTCTTTTTCAGTCATGCCAGCCGCCGCCATGTTCTCATCTTCGATAATGCCGTAAGCGTACAGTTGTGCATAGGCAAGAACAGCTTTATCGGGCGCGCCCTCGACTTTGACTTCTTCAGCCTTAGCAGGAGCCTCGTCCTTTTTAGCAGTATCTTCCTTCTTGCCGCCGCAACCGACTAAGCACAACGCAATCAAGAGCGTCAGTGCTCCAAAAACAATCTTCCTAACCATTAATATAGCCTCCAATCAAGTTATTTAAAGTTGACCCGTGACGAATCATCACGGGGGCAACGAATGCCCGTTACTTATCAGCCAGCTTGCCGAGCGTTATGAAGTCCATTAGCGCGTTCACGTCGTCGGGTGCCCAATGAATGTTGCCGTCGGAACCCGTGACTTTCTTGCAGACAACCGCGCAGGTCATCTCGTCTTGAATCGGAAGTTCTTCAAGGTATTTGCTGAAGACTTCAACCGCTAGCTTCTGAAGTTCAGGATTGGATTTCAACTGCTCGTCAGTCGCGCCGTCCGATTTGAGTTTGCCGACCATGCCGATTAGCGCGATTAAGTTATCATTGGGCGCATAAGCCGCAGCAGTGTTTGACAGGTTAAAAGGCGTTGTCGTCAGCTCGACTACGGGGCGTTCAGCGTCATCAGTCTTTAGCGTGGCTTGGAACTTCACCTTAGCTTTGCTGTTGGCGTAGAAGATATTGGCTAAGTCGTCCACGCTCTTATCGCTGAGGGGCACAATCTCATTGAACGACGCCTCGAAGGCTTTAATCATCATCTTGCGCAAGTTCTTATTGTCTTCCTCTGAAAAGCCCGCCGTCGTCATATTGGGTGATTCGCCCATTGTGACTAGCTCCGAATAAGCAAGGATAGCTTTATCCGGCGAGCCAACGACTTTATCATTGCCGCCGCAACCGGTCATCATCACAGCCGCTAACACTAACACTAAGACTTTCCTGAACATAAAGAAATCCTCCCTTCGTTCGCCCGCATTATATCAAATATTTTCCTCGACGCAACAGGAACTTCAAAAAGTGATAACCTTGTATGTTCTGATACAATCGCGTCAATGCTACCACGCGCCGCCTTGTCAAATAGGGACTAGGGACTTTCCCTACGCAAAAAGCCCGCCGACCTTAGTCGACGAGCCTTTTTTACTATCGAACGTGCGCCCACTGGGGACGCGGTTAATCTTACTGGAGCAAGCTGAGAACTGCAGAGCTGTTCTGGTTTGCCTGAGCCAACATTGCTTGAGCCGCCTGCAACAGGACATTGCTCTTGGTGTAGTTGGTCATTTCCTTTGCCATATCCGCATCGCGAATCGTGGACTCTGCCGCTTGGACATTCTCGCTAGAAGTCGTCAAGTTGGTGCTGGTGTATTCGAGACGTGCTTCAATCGCGCCGATTGTCGTCTGCTGGTCAAGAGCTTTGGTCAATGCGTTCTCGATGACGTTGATTGCCGAATTAGCAAGTTCCTTCGTCGTGACTTTGATTCTCTCGCCGTCAGCACCTTTCAAGCCAAGTGCTTGCGAACGCATATCCGTCATACCGACTTTGATTGCCACGTTTGCTTCCGAGCCGATGTGGAAGTTCAGCGACATATCGCCGGAGTTGTTCTCTGCGCGCTGATACTGCTTGAATTGGTCGAGTGCCGCGTTAGCCGCCTTCTTGACGTTGCCATCACGGTCGAGAATGCTGACTGTGAAACCAGCGAGCTGCTCATCTACGCCCGGCTCCTTAGAAGCAATCGCTACGCCCGCCGTCTTGTCAGGAGTATAAACCGCATTGCCGAACTTATCAGGTGCATCTATAGGATTGCCGTTACCACCCGCAGCAGGAGCTACCTTCTTATAAAGGGCAGTACCAGCGGTAAGATCGTCACCCGCAGTGACAGGAGTGTCAGTGCTACCATCAGGTTTATAGGAGCCATCCACATTACTGGAAATCGTAAGTTTAAAGGTAGCCTTGGCACCAGTTACTTTCGGGTTCATCGGATCAGTCATATCAGTCTCCGCCGCAACAGTGGCTGTACCGATTGTTACAGAGGCTGTAGCTTCCTTATTAACCTTGACAGGGTTACCAGAATCATCAGTTAAAGTGGGATCGTCTACCTGTTGTTCAAAGTAGACTGTACCCGTAATGCCAGTGGAACCGTCCGCCGCTAAAGCCGCTTTAAAGGAATCTTCATTATATGCGGTGCCACTTGCATCGGTAAGACCAAAGTCGCTCACCGCAGCCCATATTTTCCCAGCCGCAGTTTCTATAGCAGTAGCCGCAGCAGTTTTATAAGAATCATTATCTACATATCCAGCTGTAGCGATAGGAGTATCAAGATCCACCGTTGCCTCATAATCGTTGGGGTTAGGGTCGGGAACAGTACCTGCAGATTTATAATTGGCGGTGTCTGCCGCAAGTATATAGGTGGTGGGGTCGGTCTCGACCTCAATAGCTGCTGCCTCGGCGATAAGACCGGTGGAGTCAGTGGCAACTTGCAAGGTGTCATCAGCTATGTTCAAAAGGGCTTTAAGATCGGTAATAGAAGCAACATTGCCGCTAGTGAACTCAGTCTTGCCATTTCTAACCCAAGAGACTTGATATTTGTCGGTGTCTTGAATGCCGAGGGAGTCGCCAGCGCGGTTCTTGAGGTCGGTCAGCTTACTATCCAGCGCGGTATCGGTCTTCAAGCTCTGGTTGAGCAAGATAGTCTTGGTTGCGTTGCTAGCATTGTTCTTCGAGCCGTCGATGAGATATTTACCGTTGAACTGCACGAGGGCATTATCGTCGATTTGGTCGATGAACTGGTTGAGTTCCTTTTGAATCGTCGCGCGGTCTTCGTCGGTGTTGGAGTCGTTGGCGGCGTTGATAGCCTTTTCCTTGAGTGCGCGGAGGATTTCGACGGTGTTGCCGACTGCGCCTTCAGCAGTCTTCATCAAGCTGGCATCGTTTTGGCTGTTCTGATTAGCTTGATCGAGTGAACGAATACGAACGCGCATACGCTCGGAGATTGCATAGCCGGAAGCGTCATCCTGAGCGGAGTTGATTTTCATGCCGCTAGAGACTTTCTGCAAGCTCTTCTGCAATGCGGTGGTGTTGCTGTTGAGAGTGTTGAGAGTGCGGACTGCACTCATGTTGTTTTTTACTACCATTGCCATTGTTATTTCCTCCTTGATCTTTCCTAGAAAAATTTTCCTTAGTCGACGGTTTCCTTTCCGCCGTCAAACAAACGAGATTAGGACTGCCTCCCGACCGTCGCCGGGCACAATGCGCCTCGCACGCGTAACGATTTGCCGCAGGTCTTGCTCGCTTATTCTCTTTTCAAAAAGCACTTCCTACTACTGAAAACTATATCGTTGATTCCCTTCAAAATATTAAGCACTTCAGAAAAAATTTTTCCTTGGCACGTATTTTAGCAAGAAAGCCTTTCCCCGTCAACAGAATCAAGCTTGAGTGCCGCCGGAAATTTTAAGTGGTAGTCTTCTTGAATTCGCCAGCTGTATGCCCTTCAAGAGTGGCGCGATATTCGCCGTCATCTTGTTTAGCGACGTTGTATGACATGCTAGAAGTAATGGTTAGCTTTTGGTCATTGGAATCGACATAAACATCACCGAGCGGAGGCTTTATAGTGCTTGCGTCTTGGAGGTAGTCTTTTAAGTCGGTGGTAATGCTCAAAGTGCTTTTGGAGGTTCCGTTTTCCATAGCATAAATCGCCGCCGCCGTATCGAGTGTAGACAAATCGGATTGAACCTTAGCAGTGTTTGCGGCGGTTGTTATGCTATTAAAGCGCGGCACGGCTATCGAGGCTAGGATAGCTATCACCATGACCATTAAGATAACTTCCAGCGTCGCAAAGCCTCGTTGATTCATTTTGCTCGCTCCTTTCCTTTTTGTTTAATTGTAAATCATATCAACTATTCCTTCAAGCCATCAGTTAAACTTTTCTTGTCATTTCGGCGCGTTTGGTTTATTATGATTGAAAATATTTATCGCGTGGAGGTAGTTACATGGACGAGAAGATTTTAGACTGGGTGATGCTTGCGGAGAAGTTCTCTCAAGGCGGCGACCCCAAATCCATGCGCACCGTTGCACGCGAGATCTTCGAGCTTGATAAGAACTCTGCGGACGGGCTAGCGATTATGGCGGAGTCGGCTCTTTACCTTGGCAACGTCGACGAGGCAGAGTCTATGGCGGGCTATGCACTCTCCGTCAACGTCAATCATCTGCGCGGAAGACTTATCGCGGGCGGCGTGGCGGCTAAGCAGTTCCAACTTCGCGATCAAATGAAACTCTTCGACGCCGTGATTGACGACGCACACAAAGAGCTTAAGACACTTCACGGCAAGTTGAACGACTTCAACCGCAAGTTCGCACTCAAGCGGCGCGATAAGACTTCCGCTGACGAAGACTATCAAAGGCAACTCGACAAGAAAATATTTATCGTGCGATCGCTCCTGTTCAAGGCGTTGTGTTGGAGTGCCAATGGACTTTATCTGGCGGACGAACCTGCGCGGGCATCGTCAAACCTTTTGGAGGCAAGCACGCTCACTGACAACGACACTCAGGCGGCGGAGCTTTACTCTAAGCATCTGTTCCTAAAGAATTATCGTGACGTGTCGCCGAGGCAAGCTAAGGACTCTGCACTCAAGTATAATTCGTTCTTCGCGAGGGTTGTGCCCTTCACGCATGACCGAAAGGACTTCGACGCCGAGCGCAAGCTTCATATCGGATACATCTCGCCGGACTTCCGTGAACATGCTTTGGCTAACTTCCTATCGCCGCTACTTGAAGACTTCAACGCGAAAAATTTTTCAGTAACGTGCTACTCTGCTGGCAAGAAAGATTTCGTCACGGAAAAGCTTAAAGCCTTCAACGTGGGCTGGCGTGCTGTCAATGTCAATCAATCGTTGGAGGCGGCGCGGACTATCGACGAAGACGGCGTTGATATTCTGGTTGACTTATCGGGGCATTCGCAGGACAGTTGTCTACCAATCTTGGCGCATAAGCCTGCGCCCATTCAAATCTGCGCACTAGGTTACACGGCGTCGACGGGGCTGAGTGCTGTAGATTATTTTTTATCCGATAAAGTCTGTTCGCCCGAACGTAACACGCTAGACACCTTCACAGAAAAAATCTTGCGGCTCGATACGTGTTGTCTATGTTATGCGCCAGGCTTGATTCGCCCCATGCCCGAAGTCCAGTTGCGTGCACCAGTCTTGAATAACGACTTTATCACGTTCGGGAGCTTTAACAACTTCGCTAAGGTCAGCGAGGAAGTCCTTTACATGTGGCGAGCAATCCTTGACGGCGTACCACGTTCACGACTGATACTCAAAGGGAAAATCTTCAGCATAGACGACGGCAAGCAACTTGTCCGCGCTCGACTCAACAAGATAAGCTTCCCACTCGACCGCGTGGAGTTCCGACCCTATAGCCCCGACTATCTCACTCAATACGCCGACATTGACATTGCTCTTGATACGTTCCCTTACACGGGCGGCACGACGACTTGCGAGGCTCTGTATATGGGCGTACCGGTTATCGCGTTCAAGGGCAAGACTCACGGCGCACGGTTGAGTTCGTCTATCCTTGCCGCCGCAGATGTCAATGAACTCGTCGCGCACAGTCCAATGGATTACGTTAAGAAGGCTATTCAACTTAGCCGACGCAAGGAATTAGTCGCGGCGTATCATGTTGGCTTGCGCGAACACGTCAAGAACTCCGCACTTATGGACAAGCAAAAGTATCTTCGCGAGCTGGAGAAAACTTATCGGGCGGTGTGGCGGGAGTGTTGCCGTTCGATTGCTAACAAGAAATTTAACACGTTCAAGCTTTAAGGGGGCTTATCATGAATAAATCCGTTGAACTCTTAGCACCCGCCGGACAATGGGAATCGTTGGTTGCGGCGATTGACGCAGGAGCGGACGCTGTCTACCTCGGCGGCAAAGGTTTCAATATGCGCGTGCACTTAAGCGATTTTAACTTCAGCGACGACGAACTTAAAGCGGCGATTGCTTATGCTCATGAACGCGGCGTCAAGATTTATATCACACTGAACAACCTAATCAGCACGGAGGAGCTTGCGCCGCTTGAGAAGTATCTGCGCTACCTTGACGAACTGCAGCCCGATTCAATCCTCGTGCAGGACTTAGCGGTTATAAATCTCGTTCGCAAGCTCGGCATAAAGATTCCAATGCATGCCTCGGTTATGATGAACACGCACAACACGCAAGCCGTTGAACTCTTGAAGACGTTCGGGATAACGCGCGTGGTCGTCGGCAGGGAACTTACGCTTGCTGAAGTTGCTTTGCTAAAGGAGCGCACAGGCATTGAGGTCGAATACTTCATGCATGGCGACATGTGCTTTGCTGAGTCGGGGCAGTGCATTCATTCGGGCGTAGTCTTTGGGCAGAGCGGCAATCGCGGTCGATGCATGAAGCCTTGCCGCTGGATTTACAAGCTTATCGACGAGGCAACTGGCACGACGCTAAACGATTGGTCATACAAGCTCGCGCTCAATGATATGTGCATGTTCAGAAACATTCCCGACCTTATTCAAGCTGGCGTCACGAGCTTTAAGATTGAAGGACGCATGAGATCTCCCGAATTTGTCCGCCGCCTAGTGTCGACTTATCGCCAAGAGATTGACTCTTACCTTGCCGACCCAACAGGCTACACTGTTGACGAGGCGCGTTGGAGTAATTTATATAGCAATCGCGTCCGAGACTTCACAACGACCTTTGCATTTGGCGCACCGACTATCAAGGACATTGGCTTGACGGGCGAACGCGAGCCGAAGATTTTTTCCCGCGCAGTAGTCGAGCCTGCCTTTGACGATGACGCTGTTAAGAATATCTTCGACACGGAACGGGCGATTGCGTCTTCAACCAAGCCTAAGCTGTCAGTAAGGGTTGCGACGCTTGCAAGTGCACGGGCGGCACTCGACGCGGGCGCAGATGTCCTTTACGTTGGCGGAGAAGTCTTTAAGCCTCTCAAGCCGTGGACGCTTACCGACATAAAAAAAGCCGTCGCGATTGCTCACGATGCTAACAAGAAAATTATTCTGGCGATGCCACGAACCTCTAAAGACAAAGACCTCGCCGAGTTTCAAATCGTCGAAGGCGTGGACGGAATACTTGTTGGCAACCTCGGCGCATTGAATTTGCTTAAGACACTCACCGACGCGCCGATTTATGCTGACGTGTCGTTTAGCGTCTTCAATCCCATTGCCGCCGAATTCTTACAGAGCTTAGGAGCCGTGCAAGCAACCGCGTCATTGGAGCTGAGCTTTGCGCAAGTGCGTAGCGTCGTAGAGGATTCACCGCTACCGATTGAAATCATTGTGCACGGCGCGACCGAGTCCATGATTTGCGACCATGACTTTGCTAAGCTGTACTTGCCCGGCTATGACGAGTTCGCCACGCCCGATAAGCTGAATCAGCATTACGCATTGGCTGACGAGGCTGGCGAAGTTCATTCCCTGCGCGTCGACCAGTTCAAGCGTTGGCATATCTTCTTCGGCAAGGAGCTTTGTTTGTTGCCTTACGTTGAAAAGTTTTTGGGCGCGGCGTCACTTAGGATTGAGGCGCAGAACTATTCGCCCGAGGTGACCGCGCAGGTTGTCAAGCTCTATCGGCTGGCTATCGACGGTAAAGAGGTTTCAGCGGACGCCCTCAAAAAAATAACGCCGAGGCTCGGCGCAGGTGTCTATCGCTTTAAGCTAAGCAAGAACTCAATCTGATTGTGCGAAGTCGTCACGGACTGTGGCGGCTCTTTTTATACGTCTGAGGTCACCGCGCAGGTTGTCAAGCTCTATCGACTGACTATCGACGGTAAAGAGGTTTCAGCGGACGCGCTCAAAAAAATAACGCCGAGGCTCGGCGCAGGTGTCTATCGCTTTAAGCTAAGCAAGAACTCAATTTGATTGTGCGAAGTCGTCACGGACTGTGGCGGCTCTTTTTATACGTCTGAGGTGACCGCGCATGTCGTCAAGCTCTATCGGCTGGCTATCGACGGTAAAGACGTTTCAGCGGACGCCCTCAAAAAAATAACGCCGAGGCTCGGCGCAGGTGTCTATCGCTTTAAGCTAAGCAAGAACTCAATTTGATTGTGTGAAGTCGTCACGGACTGTGGCGGCTCTTTTTTATGTGCTCCGCTCTCCTTGCTTGCCGACGTAGACGAGAATACCAATCGCAGCCATCGTGACGATAAGCGACGTACCTCCGTAGCTGATGAACGGCAACGGCACTCCGACGACTGGAATCATGCCGCCGACCATTAGCAGGTTAGCTATCGCTTGCCCGACGACCAGAATCATTATCCCCATAGCGAGGACTTGCCCGTACTCGTCCTTAGCTTTATTGGCAATGCGTGCGGCGTAGACTGCGAATGCGGCGAACAATAAGAAGACGAATATCGCGCCGAGGAAGCCGTTCTCTTGGCAGAAGATAGCAAAGGCAAAGTCTGTGTGCGCCTCCGGCAGATAGTCATACTTGCTGACGCCGACGCCTAAGCCCATGCCAGTCAGCTCGCCCGAACCGATTGCCGATAACGATTGCACAGTTTGATAGCCGTAGTTCTGCGCGTCTGCCCACGGGTCGTAAACTATCTTCAAGCGTTCCAGACGATACGGCTCCTTGATGATTAATCCTATTGCTAAGAGTAGTCCGCTTCCGATTAGGAATAAGACCTTGCGCTTATCAAGCCCCGAAATTATCAGCATCAGCATTGGGATACCTAAGATTATACAGCCCGTGCCCATGTCGGGTTCCAGTTCCGTTAGCACGAACATTATCACGATAAGCACCGCTTGCACGCTAAGGAGTTGTAGTCGTTGCTGTAGGCGTATCTTAATGGAGATATACGCGGCGGCAATCATTATCGCAACGAGCTTAGCCAACTCCGCCGGCTGAAACTGTACGACGACCAACGGGAGCCAGCGTCTTGCACCGTTGACGACAGGGCCTACGATTAACACCGCAATCAACGCTAAGACTGTAAAGCCGAGGATAACGACTATCCACTTGCGCCAGACGTGATAATCAAAGTGCAAGCACACCGCGAACGCTACTAGCCCAATGCAGACGTTCAGGACATGACGCTTTAGGAAGAAGTACGGCGTATCGAATTCCGCCTCCGCGAAGATAAAGCTTGAGCTGAATACATTAATCGTGCCGAGTATCAACAGCACGAGCGTTATCGCGATAATCGCTTCCATGTCGTTTGTCCAAAAGCGTTTGCGTTCGCCGGGCGCGAGTTCTCTTTTCTGAACTTCAGCCATTTAATCACCTCTTTTACTTTGACGTATTCGGCGGGCAAGGCGCATTTCCCTTTAATTGACAGAAGCCGCGCCGCGTTGTTAAAATCATACGCGACTTAAGGGGGAATTAATCATGATAGAAGAACAAACCCGACAGGTTGCAAGCATATCGATTAACGAAGTGATTCTTGCCCAGCTACGCGACTTAAAAGAAGGTCAACGCGACCTCAATCGGCGCATGGACAGAATCGAAACGCGTATGGACAACCTTGAAACAAAAATCGAAGACACCCGCAAAGAACTCAACGCCAAACTTGAAGACACCCGCAAAGAACTTAATGACAAAATCGAAGGCACCCGCAAAGAACTCAACGAACGCATTGATAAGCTTGCCAATAAAATGGATTCGTCGACACATCAAGGGCAAATCGCCACCATATCGACAATCGGCATTGGCGTCGCGGCAGTCAGTAGTACAGTCGCCATGCTTTATTCACTGTTTTCAAAGTAACGGCGAGTGTTGTGCTCAATGATTTTTATATGAAAGTTTTCTGTAATCTAAAACTTACATGAAAATTTTTTGCTCTCGACGGGCGATTTTTATTGACGGATAAAGATTTTCCTGATACAATGCCGCATAAGATTTAAAGTTTCAGAGGAGGTTGACGACAAGGATTTTAGGAGGAGCTGTAGCGTCGGCTGACAGAGATTGACGGGTGTCCGCTTCCATGTGGGATTAACACCTAAGCACGGAACGCATAGCGTTTAGCTGAAGGCAATAGTTCAGAAGGCGATATGGTGAATCTGCGAATGCGAATCGTCGCGAATAAGGAACTAAGCAAAATCGTTTGACAGGAACCCTGAGCGGAGCCAACGACTACCAATGATTGTGTAGGGCGGGCGCATTGAATGGAGGGTGCAAGTTCACTCGACTGAGCGCGGAGCTAAGTTCGCTATTAGACCTCAAAACCAATAGTTGTAAGTGTTATGTTGAGATTGTCAAGTTGTTTTGTATCTTTGAGTTTGTCACGAATAAGGCGATGTGATAAGTCGTTCGGGCAGATTCTCTGAGCGATGAGCCATGGCGTTTGTGAACGTAGCGAGCAATAAACGCAATAAGGGAACAAGCTTACACGACGAAACGCAGAACTAAATTCGTTGCAAAGTTCAAAGCCGTTTATCAGCTCTAAGTTTCAACTATCAGCTTTTACGTTTCAATAGCAGGTTTCGTTATTAACATTGATTTAGGTTTGCTTTATAGGCGGAGAGGTTATGCGCCCTCTCTGTTGAGTTTATGATTATGCACAAGTTTAAACGTGCGACTGTGTCCCCGTTACGCGTGCGGGGCAGTAAGTCTTCGGCGACGGTCGGGGACTAACAGTCAACGTTTATTCGGCGGCGGAAAGGAAATCGTCGCCTAAGGAAAACTTCATAAGGAAATCAAGGAGGAAATAAAAATGAGTGCAGTTATTAACACGAATATGGCGGCAATCCGTACACACGGCGTTTACAACCGCAACAACACCGAAATGAATGCGGCTATGACCAGAGTTGCCACCGCTCAAAAAGTCAACAGCGTCCGCGACAACGCTTCCGATTGGGCTATTTCCGAGAAAATTCGTGAACGCGTTCGCTCCCTTAACCAGGCTAATCAAAACGTCCAGAATGATACCGCGATGATGAAAACCGCTAGCGGTGCTCTCGGCAATACAATCGATATCATCAAAACTCTCAAAGAGCGTGCAATCAACGCCGCCAACGACTCCAACCAAGACAGCGACCGCACGAAAATTCAGGCGGAAGTCAAGCAGCTCCTCGACCAGATTGATAAAAACGCCGAAGTTAAATTCAACGGCAAAGCTCTTATCGACGGCTCGGCTTCTGAAAAAGTTGATTCGGCTACAAAAGAAGCCAAATTTGGAGCATTTGACATAAGTAAAACAGGTGCAGGTTTAGGTGCTACTGGTAATTTCGACATAAAAATTAGTTGGAAAGATTCAGCTGGAGATACGCAATCAGTCAACATGACAGGAATTGATAGAGACACCTCTATTAAAACTAAGGTCGAGGGAGCAACTATTCCTACTGGTTCTGGTTTTTCTATTGTGGGTACCGCTGCCGATACCGACATTACAGGTCTGACCGCTGAAGACGGTTCAACGCTGAAGCAATCATCATCAGCTGGGTTTGTTGCCATAGCGAGCACAGCAGGTACAGCCGGAGCAGGAAAGTATAGCGATTTAAAGATTGAAATAAGTGGTGGCGGTGCTACTGCTACAACAATCTCATTATCCACAGTACTTCAGACAGCTAAAGACGCCAATCCGAATGGCTCGCCGTTGTCTTTCCAATACGGTGATGATACGAACTCAGTAATGGATATTACCATAGCCAATATGGATTCGACGGGTCTTGGTCTATCTGGTATTGATGTTTCCACAAAAGCTGGCGCAAAATCTGCCATGACTACTATCGACTCCGCGCTTGCTACAGCTCTCGAACAACAGACGAATCTCGGTTCCATTGAGACGCGTTTGGGCTACACTGCCGATAACCTCTCCACGCAGATTGAAAACCTCGAAGCTTCGGATTCTGCCATTCGTGATGCTGACATGGCAAAAGAAATGACTAACTACATGAAATATGCAGTCCTCAGCCAGGCATCGCAATACATGCTTGCGCAAGCAGGACAGAATGCATTCCAGGTGCTCAACCTCCTCCAACAATGACCGCCGCAGATTTTGCGCTGATTGCAGGAGATGCGGCTGGCTCAAGCATTTGGATTTGAGGATACAAGAGACCAGTCATAAGACAACTACAAAGCTCGTCGGCGGACATGTCGGCGGGCTTTTTGTTTGTCAAAGCGGCGCGAGTGTTCTAGATTAACGCTGAGAGCTTTGAACATCTAAAGAGAGTAACTCGGACATCTTGAACACAAAATGAAGAACCCCGCCGGAGTGATTAACCGTGCGGGGCTTCGTTTGTCATAACCGGTTGATTAGTCCGATTAGAGGACTTGTAGAGGGTTGTAACGCCTGCTACAGTTTCCGAACAAGTGGTCGTAAATGAGAACCTGCCAAAGTCTTGCGATAAACCACGTGCGTTGAGTTGCCGCCGACCGTAACTATTGCGAGGATAAAATTTTCGGGCGAGTTCAGCGCAGTTAAGATTTCGTTTTTGGTGACAGTCTCTGTGGACGCCTCAGAAGCCCGTCCTTTGACTCCTATGAAGCTGACGAGGTTTTTTTTATCGCGTGAGGTCGATTCAACGTCGTAGCCGCATTTCAAGCTACTTACGTCGTTGGGCGAGTTACCAAGTTCGCGCTCAATATTCATGACGGCTTCCATTGCAATTTTTTCGACACGTGAGCGAGCTTCGGCATCGGCGGAGAAATTTTCTTTAGTGAATCAAAATAACCTTTCGGAACAATCAATGCGCCGCCAACTACGACAGGAGCCGCCACAGAAATTTTTCTTTGCAAAGCGATTTCGTCAAGCCGCTGATTTAAGCGGTTTGCCAAATCGTCGGCGCGTTGTGTCGCACGGTCAGAGTTGATTTTGTCTTTGTCGCGAAGTTCCCGCGCCTGATTGTCCCAGTAATTTATTTCGCTACTGAGCCGTTCTCTTACCGCCTGCTCCAATTTGTCGAAATAACTTTTTTTATCGGCGGTGACTTCGCGCAGGTGTGACGGTATGAGATTTTTTATCGCGTAACTGACGGCAAGATTTTCAATATCCCCTTGAGCCAATCTGCTTTTGCCAATCTGCTTTTTGAACTGCTGATAAAATTTCTTCGCGTTCGGATTCTTTTGGCGAACGATAATCGAGATACGGAGCATAATTTACGAGGATAGCTTGTTCGTTCTCCGGAATTTCCACGAAGTGCAGTCGCTTGGCAATGGTCTCGCGCCGCCCGTCTTGAAATTTGACTTCGACATAGAAAAGCAAACGAAAATTATTCCCATTGTCGTTGTCGTCAATAAAAAATGTTCCCTGTTAAAAGAAATTTTGCCGAGAATATCAAAGACTTGTCCGCCCAATGCGGCGCGTTCTTCTTCAAATTTTTTCAAGAGCTTGAGGAAAACTTGACCTTCGCGAGTGTCATTGGCGACCAAGTTCCACAAATGGCAAACTTCTTTTTGCCCGATTCTATGAATTCGCCCAAATCGCTGTTCAAGCCGATTAGGATTCCAGAGCAAGTCATAGTTAATCATGAGGTGGGCATTTTGCAAATTGATACGTCACCAACTGCCTCCTTGTTCTTTCAAATCAAGCTTTTAAAGGAGGCTTCGGTGTATCTATTTTGGTAAAAAATCAACCTACGTGGTACACATTCTTTTATTGATTCTGTGCTAGAATGTGTTTGAGGTGAATGTATGGAAAAGATTGACGATTGCTTAAGAGAAGTTCAAATTGGGCTTAGGATTGCTTATTTCCGTAAGTTACGCAACTTGACTCAAGCTGACCTTGCTGACAAAGTTTCTATCAACAAAAACTATCTGTCACACATAGAGAGCGGCTCGGCTAATAAAGTCATGTCCTTGCCATTACTTATAAGAATCTCTAAGGCACTTGATGTAGAGCTGGCACTGCTGGTTGACTTGAGCGATTTGGATAATTCCAAGAATGAAGTTCGCGAACAGATTACCGAGCTTCGGAACATGTTTGAAGAGATGAAACAGTTCAACGCTGAACTTAACGACATGATGGCTCAGATTAACAACACCGATTTCGACATTCCTGACGGTTGTGAGTAAATATTCATTTCGGACTGGGATTATCGGTCAATCCCAAAATATAATCCGTACTGACGTTGTAAAGCTTGGCAAGCGCAATCAGATTGTCGACCGGCAAGTTGCGTTTTCCCGATTCATAGTAAGCGTAAAGCGATTGGGAACAGTGAAGATAATCGGCGACTTTCTGTTGCGTTAGGTCTGAATCTTCTCTGAGGTCACGAATACGAGGAAATTTTCTACATACTTCTTTCATAGCAGGAAAAAGTATATAGAGGGACAGGGGCGGGATTGACTTTTACGACTATAAATCATAAACTTAGTTTGGATTTTAGATTTTTTTGACGAGGTTAAGCACGGAATTAAGGAGGGAGTTTTATGCGGAAATTTTTAATCGCGGTTATTGCTTGCTTGGCGTTAGTCTTGACTGCACAGGTCGAGGCGGCGTCGCCTGCAAGAGATACTTGGGTCTTGAGTTGGGACGGCTATGACTACTACGTCACGGCAGGCAGTTTGGACTATGCTCCTGGTCATCCCGACGCCGCACCGAATTTCAGTTGTACGGTTGCCCATGGCAGAGAAGTTCATCGTTATCGCTTTAATTCGCGAGGTTATACAATCCTGTACGTTGACGGCGAATATTACAGCGATTCTCAGAAGAGCCACTTTGTCAATGCAATTTACAACGCCATTTGCGATAAGTTAATTTACAATCGTTAATGAAAGAGATGGGATATTTATGAAACGAATTCCAGATTGTCCCGGTGGAATGGGTAATGCCAACGACTGGATTAAAGCTCGTGAAGCTCTCGGATATCCTCAAAATCGTACAGTCTCTTACGAGTATACGACTTACGAAAACAGCGGTCCCGACACCGTTGAACTTTTGCAACAAGCTCACAAAGAAGCCAATGACTATGCTGAAGATATGTATCAAATAGGATTCGACGAAGGCTATGCTGCAGGTTATAAACAAGCTTGTATCGATATTGAAAAATGCTTAGATACTGATTTTAGTATAAAAGCTATTAAAACAACATTGAAGAATACCAATAACTATAATCCAGCGCAAAACAGATTCTATACAATTACTCCAGTACTTGAAAAAATTAAAGAATGTCTTCAAAAAGGCAAGAAGCCCTAAGATTCTACTTTATATAGGGCTCCTTTCTTTTTTCTGCATAAAAACTTTTTTGCTCTACGACGACAAAGATAATGATTTACTCTGGAGCAATATAGGTAACCAATAAACATGGGAGGATTATGAAATTGAGTTTGAACACTGAGAATGAACCTTGCGTTAAAAATATACAAGTTATTTACAATTTACAAGAGAAGTATCAGTTATTAAATGAAGCTTTTAAAAATGCCGTAAGCAATTTAGATGATTTTCGAGTAATAACGCCTGTTGTCGGTAAATTCAGCACGGGCAAAAGTTCCCTGCTGAATTCTTTAATTGGAAAAAATCAATTCAATAAATTCTATCTCGGAGTAGATTTGACTCCAGAAACTGCCGTTCCTACAGAAATTACTTATGGAGCTACGGACAAAATTTTTATCATCGACAATGAAGTTCATAGCAATGAAATTAGTCTTGACGAATATCTGAACAAAACTTTTAGTGCAGATAAAACTTCAAAAATTCAACTTATACTCGACAATGCCTTCTATAAAATCTATAAGTACGGTTAAGATTGTCGATATGCCGGGCTTTGATTCCGGAGTTGAATTGCATAATCGCGCCATAGATGAATATCTGCCTGAAAGCCACGCTTACATTTTAACTTTTGTGGCAACTGAACCCGTGATTCCCGAAAGTATTGCAAATTTCTTGCGCGAACTCAAAATTTACAAAATGCCTGTTTATATCGTGATAACTAAATCTCGTTCCGTGACAGAATCCCAACTTGAAGAGTCTATCCTAAGCATTAAACGCAATGCTGAAGATTATCTTGACTTAAAAGACGTTAAAATATGTTGTACAAATGCAAAAGGCAGATTTATTGAGATTGAACCGTTTGCCAAGATTTTACAAGAAATCGAATCTAATAGCCATGCAATTTTTGTCGCAAAAGTCAATAATACCGTTCAGATTGAAGCAGAACGTTTAGCAAATTATTTGCGTTCCATAATACGTCAGACAGATTTAACTCCTTCGGAGCTCGAATACAAAAAAGAAGAATGCCGTCGGAATTTGGAAGAGATGAAAGCGCGACTTAACAAAACAAAGCAAGAATTCTCCGGACAAGTGGAAAGTTGCGTAAACAGTATTCAATCCAAAGTCACCGAATCGCTCTACAGTTCAGCGGAAAGTTTAGAAATTGCGTTAATGAACAACTCGGACATAAATAACAAAGTCAATTCCATAGTTCGCGAGACCGTTCTTTCTTCCATGCAAAACGAATTCGCGCCCAAATTCAGACGTTATGTTGAAAAGATAAACAGCCACATAAACTTGGACATAAATACAAATTTAGACTTGAAAGTCGATGAGCGGAATTTTGCAGTTGAAACGGCTATTCAAACTGCAGTAGCTGGTGCGGTTAAAAATCTCGTCCCAAAAGTATTGGGAGCCTTCGGACCTACAATTTTCTTTCCGATTAGCTGATTGAAAAGCAGGAAGTCATAGAACTTGCTGTAAAGGTACTCAAAATCAAAGTAAAGTTCGGGGAAATTGGGCGGCGCATTTTTTTCGAGGGTGTTGGGGATTTTTTCTTTGATAATCTTTTCGATTCGTGACACATCGAAAGGCAAATTTTCGCTACTGTCCGTAGCTACAACAATTTTCCTTAGCAATTCGAGTTCGTTTTCTTTCATTAATTTATTACCTCAATTCATAACTTTATTAGCCGACAGGATATTGGTGACGATTTCCAAATCTTCGTTCATGAATTTTAATTTTTCTTCCCTGGCAGTCGTTTCAATTTCCAAGTTAGTTGTAATCTCGGCAAGAATCTTTTCTTGATCTTGAATCTTTTGTTGCGCGTCTGCTTCAATTTGAGCATTAACATTATCAACTTGTGTGTATATGCTTTGCCTTATAGAATCGCCAACTTGTGCGGTAATCTGAGGAATAATTTCATTATGAACTTTACGGCGTATTTGCATACGTTTATCATCTTGACGACTTTCTTCCCGCTTCGAGCTGAAAAATAAACTGGCTACTATTCCGATTAAAGCCGCCACAGGTCCGCTAACTGTAGCGTTGGGCGGCGGATTCAGTAGCGGCAAATCTACGTTCTTGAATACCATTTTAGGCAACAAGAGGATTTTGCCAACGGATATAAATCCTTCTACTTCAGTCCCGACTTATATTATTAACGGCGAAAACGAACACGCCGGCGCGGTCAATGTCTTCTCGGCGAAAATTGAAATGCAAATTCAGGACGTAAAGACCATTGCTCACGGATTCGGCGAAGATGAAAATTCGTCGAGTGAACTAACTCTAGGGCATTTGTTGCAGAGTATTTTCGTATCAACGCCGCAACAAGCTTACTCAAACATAGCATTTCTTGACACGCCTGGTTATTCAAAGCCGGACAGCGAAAATTATTCCGCCAAAACCGACGAAAAAATTGCACGTAGCCAGCTCAATGCCAGCGATTATATTTTGTGGTTCATTTCCGCCGACGCAGGTACTATCAGCATTGATGATTTGAATTTCTTAGCAGGACTCGAAAAAAATATCCCCAAGTTGATTATCATTAACAAGGCGGATAAAGTGGCGAATCAAAACGATTTAGCTGCCGTCGTTCAAAATGTGAAATCGGCTCTCGACATCAAAGGCATAGTTTACGAAGGAATTTTCACCTATTCTCGGCGCGAAAAAACCGTTTGCGACAGAGCTGACATTATGGAAATTTTATCACGCCTTAATGAAAAACAATTTGAATCCGATTTCGCCTATAACTTCAAAAAATTATTCATTGCTTGCAAGAATTTCTACGATGACAGCTTGCACAATGTCAAACGCCAACTTTCCCTTTTGAATCACGCTTTAACTTTCGTTGGTGATAACGCTGAAGCAAGTGATTGCCTAAAAGAATTGAAGACGGGCACTAAGGCGAGCATTCAAAAGTTTGGAGAACTGCGGCAACAACTTCACGACCTTCAGCAACAATTTTTCACCGAAATTAAATTCGTAGCTGACAGAGTCGGTATTAAAATGCCGGAGCCTTCCGAAATCGAATTGTTAGAGGACAAAATCAGCGACCCTTCATCCCTTGTAAAAAAAATGCTCGAACGAAATAATCTCGCGACCGATAACAATTTCCTCGCCAAGATGCAACGCGAACTGCAAGAAGTCAATCCTGCGCTGAATCAATCGCCGGGCGGCACGGCTTATAAAAATGTTTTGCTTGATGTCATGAAGGAGGGCTTACATTGAAAACGGTTCCTGAATTGATTCGCGATGCCGACAGCTTGAATAAGTTTATGGCGTCGACTCACGAAACGCAAAACCATTTACTCGCAACAATCGATGACGAATATGCGCAAGATGTTTATCTCACGCTGTTGATGTCAGTTGCAGAGACGACTGGGCAATTCGACGAGACGAGAAATAATCCGTTGGCTTACGTATGCAAAATTGCGGCAGAATTACCCGTCACGCCCGATATGCAGGAAATTTTTCGGCGCAGTCTCTTGATTGACGAAAAAATTTTGAACGATTACTCTGTCACGCTCAAACAACACAACTTGCAGAATCTGTTGCTCTTCGATGCGCTAACTATGCAAATTTTGTACGCGAAGGACGCCGCGCAAATGTCGGAATATATCGCGGGGCTGGCGAACGTCTTCGGTACGGGCACGGACGGTTTGAGCGAAATTCTTTTAATCGTCAAGACCGTCATCAACCGCGAAAAAAATTTCTCGCACAAATTCCAACACGTGAATTGCTTTGAGTTCTTACCTTATCTTCGTCGGAGTTGCAAAAATCTTTTCGTTGAGGCGGCGGATACTTTCTTCATGGACTTTGAGACCGAGTGCGACGTTACGAACGACTTTCAACACCCGCTGACCTTAAACAATAAAAAAATCGTGCACTTCCGCAACATTTATTTACATGACAAAAAATTTTCATTCAACATCAATGAAACGACGACTGCCGAGTTTGAAAATTGCCGCTTTGAAAATCTGACAGATGATTCCGTTCGCGAGTTTGAAATCAACGGCAATGAATACTCTTTTCCGTTTGAAATTCGACGGCTGAATTTTAGACAGATTGATACTGTCAAAATTACCAGTTGCAAATTTGTGGGCATGATTAGCAATCTCATCGACTATCGTAGCGGTGCTCAATTTTTTTTATCGGAATACATTCCGTGCGGAATTCTGATTGCTCTTATCGACGTGAATCAATTTATCGTTTGCGATTGCGAATTCAAAGATTGTTTCTACCGTGAAATGGCGGTTGGTGGGAATTATGGATTGTTCAGAGATTCGTCGAGCGGTGAATATATGACCTTGCAAGAAAAATTCAGACCGAACAATTTTACTGTCGCTGACTTCGTGAAACATGCGACCGTTAATCTTCGTCGTGATGCCCTCGTCGGCAGTATGCGACTTAAAAACATGGACACTCATAATATTAATGTGATAAATTCATTTCGATTTTAACGGAGGTGAAAAATTTGGATAGCATAACAAAACTACGCGGCAAGCTTGCTGAAGCAGAAGATATTCTGCAGTACGTTTCAAAAGAATTGGAAGGCTACTCGACGAAAGACGCAGAAGAACATTTAAATTTTGCGGAGCTGAAACTGCGCGGCGAGCAATATTCTTTTTACGAACACCCGCTGACGGACAAACCTTTTCGCGACGATTATCTTGCGCTGATGATTTATCTGATTTCGCTCGGCGGAAAGAAAGAGGAAGGCTGGACGGTGCTTTATCGTATTGCCGCCGGTTGTGACTATCAAGGCGAGTTGCAGAACCTCACGACCGACGCGATGACTTTCACAGAAGAGCGGCTCAGCGACCTCATTCGCGAAATTTATTCGGCGGAGCTTGCGAATATCTTTGCTATTGATTCGCTCATGATAAGTCATCATATGGGCGCGGACGACGCTCAATTAAAATTTCTCGCGGGCGTCTATGAACTGCTGAAACTCAACAAGGGCTTTCTGACGGAGGCAATAGAATTCGTTAAAGTTCCCAACACAATTTTCTGGGATAATCTGGTCGAAAAAATCGCAACTTGGAAATATCTGTCAGGTAAAGATATTATCACTTATATCGATGCTTACCATGCTGTATCGCTTGAGGAAGCTACAAAGCTTGATTACAAGCGAATTGTATTTTACAATACTACTTACAAGGATAAAGATGTGATTAAACTCGACGATTGGAAAGCCAACGAGATTTTGTTTCTGAATTGTCATTTTGAAAACTGCGGCGGCATACATTCAACCAAGCAAGTAGTGAAATTCGCCGAGTGCTTATTTGATGGAAACGTCGTAAGATATAAACCTCTTGGTGACGGAAGCAGTCGTTGGGGATGGACTGATGAAAAGTATTTCTCCTATCGCGGATTTTTACATTTTAATCACGTGGCATTTGGAAAATGTACTTTCAAAAATTTTCAAGATGGTGTTCCCATGTTATATTTCATGAATGGTAAGATTGAAAATTGTATTTGGGAACATTGTCAACAAACGTTAGGCAGTATGTTGCTCAATATTAATAACGCTGTCGTTCGTGATACGAAATTCATTGCTTGTCAAAGTACCTTGTATAATTTTTATTATCATGGTTCTTATGGTTCTCCAAATACATCTGGATTCGGATGCATGATTTATTCTTATAATAGTTTGCTTATCAACAATGAATTTACAAGTTGTATAAATAAAGTTAATATAAATGATTCGGGTTCTCCATTGAGTTGCATACTTTTAATGGAGAAGAGTTCATGTAAAAGATGTAACTTTAAAAATATAAATCTTTCTTGCATTTACGGTTACCATAGTGATAAAAAAGGTGCTATCGCGACAATAGGAATGGTAGAGAGCGAAGAACAAGATAATCAAGGTATTTCTATAACTAATGTTTCCACGATACCTAAAGAAATATTTATTGTAGGCAATAAGAAACACGAAGATTAGATAAGAGGTGATTAAATGGCAATTCATTTTAAAGAGACGGATAAAACTTTTGGCGCGATTCAAGCTTTGTTGGAGCGCGAAGAAAATATCGCTGAACAAATTCGAGCTTACGACAGCGGCGACGCCAATGCCGTCCTCAAGCTCCGTGACGAACTCAAGCGCAGTTGGGAAGATTTTTCGGGCGAGGAGCGCAAACTCAATATCGCGGTCGTCGGACGTGTCAAAGCCGGCAAGTCAACCTTCCTCAACACAATCATTTTCGACGGCAAACACATTCTGCCCGAAGCCTTCACGCCCAAAACCGCCACGCTTACTAAAATCGAATACGCCAAAGAAAATTCCCTTGAGGTCGAATATTACAGCGGCGAAGATTGGCAAGCTATCGAGCGGCACGCAAATTCCAACGTCGAAAGTGACGAGGCACGCGCCGCCCGTGAACTCGTTCAAGCTGTCCGCAATAAAAATGTCGAACCCGCCGAAGTCACAGCAAGAGGTCATGACGTTGAAAAATTTACTTCAGACGACGAATTAACAGGTAGGCTCAATCGCTACGTCGGCGAGGATGGCGAACTTACCCCGCTCGTCAAATGCGTCACACTCAAAATCAACAAGCCCGAACTCGAAGGAATTTCTATCATCGATACGCCGGGACTTAATGACCCTGTAATTTCCCGCACTCAAAAGACAAGAGATTTTCTAAGTCTCTGTGACGTGGTCTTCTTCCTCAGTCCCGCATCACAATTCCTTGACCAAAACGATGTTAATCTGCTTAAAGCACAGTTGCCGCAAAAAGGCGTTGCCGGATTGGTTTTGATTTGCAGCAGATTTGATGACGGCTTGACTGATGTTATCTACGACACCGACAGCTTGAATGAGGCAATCAGCGAAACGAAAAGTAAATTGCGGAATCAAGCAAAGAAAGTTTTCTCCAAGCAAATTGCCGAATACGAGAAAATTGGAAATCGCGATATCGCCAAAATCCTCACCGAGTGTCAATCACCTATTTTCCTCTCTTCGCTGTTCCACAACATGATTGGCAAAAATCGTTCCGAGTACACCTCAGCGGAAGGTAGTGTAAAATGGATTGTGTAAGTAAGAGAGCACAATCCATTTTTTTGATATAGGAGAGAAAAAGAGATGAAAAGAAAGAAACGAGACACACCCGGCAGGAGAATTGCTCAAGCCATTATCGCCCAGTACAAGCCCC
>JAFWCT010000021.1 GCA_017534385.1 Selenomonadaceae bacterium | reverse complement strand
GTCGACACCCAAAGGAGAATTCGCCGAGGGCATGTTCCCACTGAATAAAATTTTTAATGGGATATTAGATTGGATTTTGAAGCATCAGAGCTATTACGAGAATAACGATTATAAGCAGGCTCTTGTTAATAAATTCTATGATGAAGTCGTCAAAAAGATTTCCTCTTACAAAATCGCGTGCATCATGCTGGAAAAAAATATTCCGCTTGAGGCGGTCTGCAACATTTTCGAGAACGTCAATATCGGCGGCGCAAAGTTGAGCACGTTCGATTTGTTGACGGCGATTTTCGCTAAGCAAAAAGACGAAAACGGCAATCCCATAGAATTGCGCCGTGACTGGGAAAAAATTAAAGAGGTCTTCGCCGAAAAAGGCTTGGATATTCTTAAAGAGGTCGATTGCTTGGATTTTATTACGGCGTTGACGCTTTTGGTTAGCTATGAAAAATTTTGTTTAAATGGAAGAAACCCTGTCAGTTGCAAGAGTGAGGACATTTTGAAGCTTGACTACAACGATTATCTTGATTATCGGGAGAACATAATCGACGGTTTCATTGAGGCTACGGAATTTTTGCAAGACAAACAGAACATTACTACGATAAAATATCTGCCGTACAAGCCGCAACTTATTCCTATGGCTGTTATCTTCGCCGAGCTGAAATTATCGAACAAAGACAATGCGGCTAGTCTAAATAAAATTCGTCAATGGTATTGGTTAGGCGTTTTTAGCGAAGCTTATCGCGATGGACATTTATCACGTTTCTCCAAAGATGTTGTGCAAGTCATGAAGTGGATTGAAACTGATAGAAGACCCAACACGATTGGAAGTATTCAACTAAACGCGGAGAAATTGCTTAAGCCTAAAACGCTCCAATCGGCAATTTACAAGGGAATAATTTCGTTGATTTTTAAAAATGGAGCGGAGGATTTCATTGCAGGTAAAAACATGGGGTCATGCGCGAATTATGCCGAGGGCATCGAGATTCATCATATCTTCCCGAAAAAATATTGCGAGGCTCAAGACTTGCCCAAAGCCCGATACGACAAAATTGCCAACAAGACGCTGATTCTCAAGAAAACTAATCAGACAATCGGTAGTGACCCGCCGAGCGTTTATCTAAATAAGATTGAACATAAAACCAGACTTTCAAGCGCAGAGGTCGACGAAATTTTAGAACGCCATTTTATTGACGTAGAACTTTGCCGCGCAGATGATTTCGACGCCTTCATTGACGATAGGGCTAAAAAAATCTTCGACGAGATAGAACAGCTAACTGGACGTCAAATTATTGGTCGTTAATAAAAAAATCCCCCTCCGCCGTGTGCAGTGGGGAATTTTTTTGTTGTCAATGATTCAGCTTTAAGCGGGCGTTTGGAAAGTTCAGCGTCGCAAAGTAATCGTTAAGGGTCTCTGCGCGGCGAATCATCTCAATCTTGCCGCTTTCCCTAATCAACAGCTCCGCACTCCTCAGCTTGCCATTATAGTTAAAGCCCATAGCGTGACCATGTGCGCCCGTGTCATGAATAATTACAATGTCGCCAACGTCGATATGCGGCAAGCGGCGGTCGATAGCAAACTTGTCATTGTTCTCGCAAAGGGAGCCAGTCACGTCGTAAACTTCGTCGCAAGGCTCGTCCTCTTTGCCCAAAATCGTTATGTGATGATAAGCGTCGTAAAGGGCGGGGCGCATCAAATCCGACATGCACGAATCAAGTCCGACGTATTGTTTGTAAGTGTTCTTCTTGTGCAAGACAGTCGACACGAGCCAGCCTGCTGAACCAGTAATGGCACGCCCGCTTTCCATTGCAAGACGCACATCGCCTAAGCCGACGGGAACAAGTATTTCGTGGAAGAGTTCCTTAACGCCGTCGCCAATCGTCTTTAAATCAACTGGCAACTCATCAGGTCGATAGGGAATGCCTAAGCCGCCGCCGAGGTTCACGAACTCAAACTTAATGCCAAGCTCGGATTTAATCTTCGCGGCGAGTTCAAACATAATCCGCGCCGTGTAAATGAAAGTCGACGCCTTGCGCTCATTGGAAGCAATCATCGTGTGCAAGCCGAAGCGTTTAATGCCCTTGTCGAGGCAAATCTTGTACGCCGCAAAGATTTGTTCGCGGGTCAAGCCGTACTTAGCCTCGGCGGGGCGTCCGATAATGTCGTTGCCGTCGTTCATGATGTCGGCGGGATTGTAGCGGAAGGAAATTATTTCGGGCAAGCGGGCGTTTTGTTCAAGATAAGCAATGTGCGTTATGTCGTCTAGGTTTATGATTGCTCCGAGTTCGAGAGCTTTGCGGAACTCTTCAGCGGGCGTATCGTTGGAAGTCAGCATAATCTTTTCGCCGACGACGTCAGCCGCTTGACTGATAAAGAGTTCGGCGATTGAACTGCAATCCGTTCCCGCGCCGTCACGAGCCAAGACCTCAACGATATACGGATTAGGCGTCGCCTTAACTGCAAAGTGTTCGCGGAAGTCCGGTGCCCAACTGAACGCCTCGCGCAGTCGGCGGAAGTTCTCGCGGATAATCTTTTCGTCGTAGATATGGAACGGCGTCGGGAATCTCTTTATCACTTCGCGCAAGGCGTCTGCTGTCAGCGGAAAATTCTTGGGAGTCTGGAAAATGTTCGTCATCTGAATCCCTCCGAAAAATTTTGTATACACGCCGATTATAACAGAAAGTCTCCGCGCAAGGCAACTTTACAAATCCACGACTTCATACAGTTGCTTTATAAAAAGTCTTCCCTAAGCATTGCAAAAAGTTCGACGACGTATTATCTTTGTGGCGTATTATGTTTTAGGAGGGATTCGCATGAGCAACGAAGAGATTCTTAAGGCATTCCATATGATGTGGGACAACTTCCCCGAAGCAGTGACGATTACGCAGAAGAGCCGCGAGATTGTCGCCGTGAACAAGAAGGCTGCTGAGTTCGGATTGACGCCGGGCATTAAGTGTTCGTCGATTGGCAAGCCGGAGAATCACGCGGGCTGTAAATGCAATCAAGCCGTCGACACGGGCGAGCCGCAGATTTGCACTTACGAGGGCAACTTCGGCAAGGCTTACGGCTATTGGATACCGATTGCCGATAAGCCCGAATGGGTTATTCATTTCGGCGTTGGCTACGCGTTCGAGTATCCGAAGATTGACCGTAGTCCAAAGAAGTCAACGGAAAGTCTTCACGGCTTGACGAAAGGCACCGACCTTGAACCGACAATGGCGGCGATGGCTCAGGGCGAGGCTAACGGCGTGATGATGTATTACGCATTGGCAAGGCTTGCTAAGGAGCAAGGACTCGGCGACGTGGCTCAAACCTTCATTGAGTCGGCTAATCAAGAGGCAGTGCATGCGGGCTTTTATGCAACCCTCAACGGCAAGTACCCGAAAGACTTCTGGCAATTCGTCGCGGGCGTCGCTAAGGCAGAGTATAAGGGCGAGACGAGCATTAAGGCTTTGGCTGATAAAGTTCGCGAGGCGGGCTTGACGGCAGCGGCTGATGAAATGGAAGTCTTCGCTAAGCAGGAAGGTCATCACGGCGTTGTTATCGACGAACTGATTGCCAAGCACGCACCTAAATCCTCGGCGGCTCCCGCGCAGAAAACTTTCGTGTGCAGTGTCTGCGGTTATGAACATGTCGGCGAAGCTCCGCCTGAAGTTTGCCCAGTGTGTGGTCAGCCGGCGACTGTGTTTAAAGAAAAAGTTCAACCCGCGCAAAAAGTTTTCGTGTGCAGTGTCTGCGGTTATGAACATGTCGGCGAAGCTCCGCCTGAGGTTTGTCCAGTGTGTGGTCAGCCGTCGACTGTGTTTAAGGAGAAAGTCTGATGAATCGGCGCGACTTTATTAAAGCGGCGGGCGTCGTGACATTGGGCTTGATGATTGATGGTCAAAACTTTGTTGAGGCTAGGAGGTCTCCAGCTATGAAAGTATCTGCGGTTAAACTCTATGACGGTGGCTTTATGATGAAGTCGTTTGCTTGCGGAGGCGGCTTGCCCGAAGGCGCGATTAAGGAAGAGAAGCTCCGCTCCAGCTTGCAGAACTTTGTTATCGACACGGGCAAGGAAGTTATCTTGGTTGATACGGGTTTCCCTGCTGAAGAAACTGTGCCCGTGACTAAAGACTCCGTGATAACCTTCGGCGATAAGGTCAATGATTACGTCGACGCACTCAAAGCGGCAGGTTACGAGCCGGAGCAAGTCTCCAAGATTCTTATCACGCACAAGCACGCCGACCATACAGGAGAGCTTAGACACTTCCCGAACGCAAAGATTTTTATCTCGCGCATTGAGGCGGACGATATGAAGTTGACGGGCGATAACGTCGTTAGAACAGACTTCACCGACGGCGCGTATAAAAACTTCGACGCGTGCCAGAAGATTGCCGACGGCGTTTATTATATCTTCGCGCCCGGTCACACCAGAGGCAATTCAATCGTCATAGTCGAGGCGGGCGACAAGTTCTATCTGATTCATGGCGATGTGACTTACACCGACGAGGCTTTGCTTGAGAATAAGTTATCCGTCGTGTTCGAGGACATGCCCGCCGCCCGTGATACGTTGACGAGAGTCCGCACCTTTATTCAGAACAATCCGACCGTCTACCTGTCGACGCACACGCCCCTTGGCTATGAAAACCTCGACGCGCAAAAAATAATGAGCCTCCCCGATGTCGAGGACGCTCCCGCTGTTGAAGAAAAATCCGACGCGCCTAAGGCGACTGGTACTAAGTGGGTCTGCTCTGTGTGTGGTTATGAACATTTCGGCGACGAGCCGCCCGCACAATGTCCGCGTTGCAAGCAGCCTTCTACGGTGTTCAGGAAAGCTTAATCGATTCGTTCATAGAGCCGACGCGATAGCCTTGCAAGTCCAACGTGACATAAGCAAAGCCCAATGCTTTAAGTTTATCGACGAGCACGCCGCGCAACTCCATTAGCCGTGGGAAGTCTTCGGGCGGGACTTCAAGCCGAGCAAGCTTATCATGCACGCGCACCCGTAGCTGACGAAAGCCCGCGTCCAATAAAATTTCTTCCGCCGCCTCGACCATTGCAAGTCGTTCAATCGTCAGCGGCTCACCATAAACAAAACGTGATGCAAGGCACGCCATTGACGGTTTGTCCCACGTCGGCAAATGCAGTTCTTTAGATAGTTCACGTATCTCCGCTTTGTAGAGTTCAACCTCTCGAAGCGGGCTTTTTATTTTGAGTTCGACCAATGCCCGCGCACCAGGTCTGTAGTCATTCGCGTCGTCCATGTTCGAGCCTTCAAGCAAAGTTCTATCCTCAGCAAGTCGCAAGAAGTTTTCAAACAGCGCACGCTTGCAAAGATAGCATCGGTCAATCGGATTGTCTTTGACGCCTGCAACGCTTAACACGTCCGCTTTGAAGATGATTTGCTTAATGCCCGCGTCCGCGCAAAACTTTATCGCCGCGTCCAATTCCCTGCGCGGAACAAAACAACTTGCCGCCGTCAATGCAAGGACTTTATCGCCCAACACGTCGTGCGCGACCTTTAGCAGTAGTGTCGAGTCGACGCCGCCCGAATACGCAACCGCCACCTTCCCCAGCCCGCGCAGATATTTTCTCAAGCTGTCCAACTTGTTCATGCCCAAAGCCTCCGCCTTTACAAAAATTCTTCTTTACATTAAACTTACGGCGTTATTCTATCACGGAGAAGAGATTATGGACAAGATTACAATCATCGTACCCTGCTACAACGAGGAAGAAGTTATCGAGCTGTTTTATCCGACGGTTCAAGAGCACGTCGCCAAGATTGACGATTGCCGCTTTGATTATATCTTCGTGAACGACGGTAGCCGCGACGGAACTTTAGATAAGCTAAGGGCATTGTCTGCCGCGCATGACGATGCAACTTATATCAGCCTGTCGAGGAACTTTGGAAAGGAATCGGCGATGATGGCGGGCATTGACTACGCCGAGGGCGACGCAGTGATTATCATGGATGCTGACCTTCAGCACCCGCCGAGTTGTATTGCCGAGATGATTAAATGGTGGCGGGCGGGTTATGATGATGTTTGCGGCAAGCGCGTCGACCGTTCGGGTGAGACTTGGCTTAAGCGGAGCTGTGCAAATCTTTTCTACGCCGTCATGAAGAAGTTCAGCACGTCTTACGAGATGCAACGCGACGTTGGCGACTTCCGATTGCTTGACCGCAGGTGCATTGAGGCTTTAAAGCTCATGCGCGAGAATCAACGCTTCACGAAGGGGCTGTTTACGTGGGTGGGCTATCGCAAGAAAGAGATTCCCTTTGAAGTGCAACCGCGAGCTGCCGGAACGACTACTTGGAACTTCTTCGCGCTGTTCAATCTGGCGATGAAGGGCATGACCTCCTTTACGACCGCGCCGCTCAGGTTGATGACGTTCCTGGGCGTGATGATTTCGTTCGGGGCAATGGCTTATATGCTGTTCGTCTTGACGATGGCTCTACTTTATGGCGACCCCGTGGCGGGTTACCCGACGCTTATGACGGTTATGCTTTTCCTCGGCGGCATACAAATTCTATCGTTGGGGATTATCGGCGAGTACTTAGGGCAAATCTTCCACGAGACCAAACGCCGACCAATTTACCTTGTCGACGAGATTGACGGCAAGCGCATGATTTATAAACTGCAACTTCAACCGATTGAACGCAATACGATTAAAGGAGACTGATTCACAATGAACACGTTTAATATTCTGGCGGTCGATGGCATTGCTAACGAGGGCATCGAACTGCTTAGGAAAAGTTTCAGCGTCGAAGTGCGCGATAAGATTTCGCATGAGGAGCTGTTGGAAGTCATTCCGAAATTCGACGCTTTGATTGTCCGCAGTGCCTCGAAGGTTACGGCTGATGTCCTCGAACGCGCCACGAAGTTAAAGATAATCGGGCGTGCGGGCGTCGGCGTGGATAATATCGACGTGCAAGCCGCCACTGAACGCGGGATTATCGTCATCAACTCGCCTGACGGCAACACAATCGCCGCCACTGAACATACCTTTGCTATGATGCTAGCCGTCAGCCGAAACATTCCGCAAGCCAATCAGACAATGCACACGGGCGGTTGGGATAGAAAAAAATTCCTCGGCGTGGAGCTAAGGAATAAGACGTTGGGCATTATCGGCTTAGGCAAAATCGGTGCGGGCGTCGCTAAGCGTGCGCAGTCCTTCGACATGAACGTTATCGCCTACGACCCGTTCATCAGTGCGGAGCGTGCTAAGTCCCTCGGCGTCACTCTTCTTGAGCTTGATGACCTCTTCCGCCGCGCAGACTTCATAACCGTCCACATGCCGTTGACCAATTCAACTCGCGATATGATTTCTCTTAAGCAAATGCGTATCATGAAACCGACTGTCCGATTGATAAACTGTGCACGCGGTGGAATCATCAATGAACATGACCTCGCGACGGCTTTAACGGAAAAGATTATCGCGGGCGCGGCAGTCGACGTTTTCGAGAACGAACCTCTTGCCGAAGACTCGCCGCTTAGAACTCTTCCGAACATAATCTTGACGCCGCACCTCGGAGCCTCGACTGTTGAAGCTCAAATCGGAGTGTCAGTCGACGTTGCAAAGGGGATTATCGACGCGCTGAACAATCGACCCGTCGCGACCGCCGTCAACCTTCCGCATATCCCCAGCCACGTCTTAGAGAAGCTCGCGCCTTATCTCGACCTCGGCGAACGCTTAGGCAGAACGATTACTGGCATGAGCAAGGAGCCAATCTCAAGCGTGCAAGTCAAAGTCAACGGTAAGATTGCGGACATGAACTCAAGCCTAATCTCCACTGCCGTGCTTAAGGGTATGCTCTCTGCCGCCCTTGAACACGTCAACCTCGTCAACGCGAACATTTTAGCGGCGGAGCGGGGCATTCACCTGTCCGAGATTAAATCGAGCATTGCCCGCGACTTTGCAAACCTCGTGACGGTTTCGGCGAACGGAAATATCGTAACGGGGACGCTCTTTGGCAATGAAGGTCGTATCGTCGAGATAAATAATTTCCGCGTCGACGTTGACCCGCACGCAAGAATTTTGATTTGCCCGCATATCAATCGCCCCGGCGTCATTGGTTTGGTAGGAACGCTCCTTGCTAAGCACAATGTAAATATTTCGGGCATGCAAGTCGGCAAGACTTCGATTGAGGGGACAAGCCTTATGGTCTTGACTGTCGATAATCCGATTCCTCAGCATGTCCTCGACGAAATGAAAGCCCTTGAGCCGATTTTCGACGTGACTCCCGTCGCCTACGATGTTTAAGAAGAAATTTCTAATCGGGTTCGGGATTGCATCGTTAGCCGCGCTTGCGATTTTATTTTTAATCGGACTTGCAGAAGACGATACGCCGCCGCTTGAGCCGCCGCCCCCGCCCGTCAAAAAAATTAGCGTCTACGTTTCGGGGCAAGTCAAAAATATTTCCGTCGTCGAACTGGAAGACAATGGCAACTTGCGAATCGTCGACGCCGTGAATAAAGCGGGAGGTTTAACTGATTTGGCGGACGCTGGAGCTATCAACCTTGCCGAGCCGCTCACGGACGGTCAGCATATTCACATTCCCACCAAAGAAATTTCATTGCAGGCACAAAATATTTCTGTCAATGCGTCAAGCGACTTAGTCAACATAAACACCGCTAACGCCGAACGCTTAGAGACGCTTAAAGGTATCGGACCTGCCCTCGCACAAAGAATCATCGAGTACCGCGAACAAAACGGCGCGTTTAAATCAATCGACGAGATTAAAAACGTTCGCGGCATCGGCGACAAAAAGTTTGCCGCCTTCAAAGATAAAATCACGACTTAAACTTTTCCCCGTCACAATGGCGGGGATTTTTTGCGCGGCAGGAAAATTTTGACTCGCAGATAATTTTTACGCTCGGAAGGTGATTTTTATGCAAAATTCTAATCTGAATTGGTTCCCAGGTCACATGCAGAAGGCTAAACGCCTCATCGAAGAAAATTTATCGCTCGTCGACCTCGTGATTGAGCTTTTGGACGCTCGAATTCCTATCAGCAGTCAAAATCCGCTCCTAAACGAAATTATCGGCGACAAACCCCGCTTAATCGTCCTAAATAAGGCTGACCTCGCCGCTAACGTCGAAAATTCCCTTAAAAGCTTCCGCGATAATAATTTTCCCGCCGTCGCTGTCGATTCCGTCAAAGGTTCTGGCATTAAACAACTAATCGCGCTTGCAAAGTCGCTCGCTCAATCGAAAACGCACAAATTGACTAAACACGGCGCAAAACCCCGTTCTGCTCGCGTTATGATTGTCGGTATCCCTAATGTCGGCAAATCTTCCCTGATTAAT
>JAFWCT010000099.1 GCA_017534385.1 Selenomonadaceae bacterium | reverse complement strand
CAAGACGGAAGTCTTAAAAGTCAGTATTGACGGAAAAGAATACGCGATCCCGCTCGGGTTTTCCTTGAAAAGGAAAGAGCTCGCAAAGCTCGACAAGGAAGCCGAGGTCATGAAGTTCTTCGAGAAGTATCTCGGCAAAGAAGTAATGGACGACCTCAGCATAGGCGAGCTGAAGCAGATCATCGACGCTTGGGCGAAAGCAACCCAAGCTGAAGCAAACGGCGGGGAAAGCTTGGGGGAATAGTTAGCCTCGCGAAGTTCGCGGAAGAACATCACGAGGCGTTAAACTATGACCTCATAACGCGCACACCTTATCAGCTAGACGACGCAGGGGGAGCCCTTTCTTGGGGCTCCCTCCGTTCGTTTATCAAGTATTTAGGAGGCGACAGCGCGCTTGCTCACGACTTGGGGAAGTCTACGGGGTGGGAAAAGACCCAGCGCACTAATGAAATATTAGCGGACATATACGACTTGCTCCAGTCAATAAACGCAAACCTCGTAGCGATAGGAGAGCGCAAACCAGCAAAGAAATTTACACCCTACCCACGACCGGGCAGAGATAAAGATAAAAACAAACGCAGGATCGGCAAAGGCGCTATGCCTATAAACGACCTGCGCGAGTGGTTCAGGAGGAAACGAGAACATGGCTGAACACATAGAAGTCGCACGCGCTTTTGTGACGATCGTTCCAAGCCTTGAAGGCTCACAGGCGGAGATTACAAAAGAGCTGACGGGGGCAACTTCCGAAGCCTCCGAGAAAGCAGGATCCGAAGGCGGGTCGAAGTTCTCGGAAAAGTTCGCGGGTGCAATTAAGGGCGCCACCGCTGTTATAGGTGCCGCCGTAGCGGGAGCGACAGCGGCCGCGGTAGCAACCGGGAAGGCGTTCGTGTCGGCGGCAAATGATGTCGCTTCTTTCGGTAACGACATAGACAAGCAAAGCCAGAAAATGCAAATGAGCGCCACGGGCTATCAGGAGTGGGCGTTTATTCTCGAACATACCGGCACCAGTATTGACGGAATGAAGACCGCAATGAAGCGGCTTGTTACCTCAGCCGAAGAAGGCGCGGACGCGTTCGGAGCGCTTGGCATTAGTCAGGAACAGCTCGCGAACATGAACCCCGAGGAAACTTGGAACGCGACAATATCGGCGCTTCAGAAAGTACAGGACGAAGGCGAGCGCACGGCGCTTGCTTCCGCACTTCTCGGAAAGGGAGCCGTCGAACTTGCTCCGCTTTTTAACACCTCAGCGGAAGCAGTCGAAGAAATGCGCCAGAAGGTTCACGACTTGGGCGGTATTATGTCAGACGACGCCGTGAAGGCTTCCGCGACCTATACCGACGAGATGCAGAACATGAAGACAGCCCTCGACGGAGTGAAGAGAAACATGATCTCCTCATTCCTTCCGGGTATTTCCCAAGTAATGAAAGGGTTGTCGCTTGTCTTCTCAGGACAGGGCGGAATTGAAGAAATTCGAAGCGGGCTAACTTCAGTTATTCAAACCATAACAAGCATGGCCCCGCAATTTTTCAGCCTTGCGGAAGTTCTGGTGACTTCATTACTTCAGGGCTTCGCCCCAATGTTGCCTCAGCTTGTCAGCTCGATTTTTTCATTCCTAAATCAGGGCATTTTAACGGTAACGGGCATGGTCCCTCAGCTTCTTCCGGCGATCACCGCGGGAGTTCAGGGCGTCATGCAGGCGCTTTTTGAGTGCCTTCCCGTTATTATCTCGGCGACGGTGGACTTAATAGCCGACCTTGTAACGTGGCTCGCTTCAGACGACAACGTAAAAACATTTATAGACGGCTTAATTGCTTTAATGACAATGCTCACCGAAAAATTTGGCGATTTGCTTGTCGTTTTATTGCCGGCCGTCGTAAATATCATCGGACAAATTGCAGACAGCCTCACAGACCCCGACAACCTCGGCATGTTGTTACAATCTACGCTTTATATTGTGGGCGCCATTGCCGTTGCCTTGTTTAATGCACTTCCTGAAATTTGGAACGTAATAGTCAAATTATTTTCTAATATTGGCGAAATGTTCGTAAAATTCAAAGACAGCGCACTGTCTAAGGTGAAAACGTGGTTTTTAAATGTCGTTCAGAATGTCGGCACTTTCGCCCAGAATGTATTGAACAAAATCAAAGAATTACCGAGCAAAGTCATAGCAATAGGCAAAAACCTAGTTGAGGGACTTTGGAACGGTATTAGCGACAAAATAAGCTGGGTAAAAAATAAAATTAGCGGAATGGGTTCCCAGATCACCAGCGCTATAAAGAAAGTATTCGGAATCGCCTCGCCTTCTAAGCTTTGGAAAAAGGAAGTCGGCGCCATGCTCGCACTCGGAATCGGTGAAGGCTTCGCCGATACTATGGACGACGTAAAAGCCGACATGGCGGCGGAAGCTTCAGGGCTCACAACTTCCATGACAACACAGGTCGAGGCATACGGCGCCCAGGGCGCGGCTATGTACGACAACGCAGGATCCACATACAACGGCGGAAATATTTCTATTAACGTATACGGCGCGGAAGGTCAGAGCGTTTCAGCGCTCGCGGACGCGGTGGCGTATAAGCTCGAAGAAATGACACGCCGCAAGGAATTAGTCTGGGGGTAAACCATGGGCACACTTTTTGATATATCTACAAACAAGCAGGGCTTGATTGTATACGGAGGCGAAGCCTCGAGCGACTTTGGCATGGTGGTTGCCGAGGCTCCGACCTTTGAACAACCACAAAGGAAGCAAACAGCGTTTAGCATACCGGGCAGGAACGGCGCGGTGCTTTTCCAGCAGGACGCGTGGGAAGACGTGTCGCGGGCTTATCGTGTTTACGCGCTACCCTCAGCGCTGAAAAGAATTGACGAAGTTGTCGGCGAGATCACTTCTTGGCTTAATTCCAAAACAGGATACCAGCGACTAACGGACAACTTCGAGCCCGACGTGTTCCGCTTGGCTTATTACTCAGGCGGTAACGACTTCACAAACGAAATGACGCAGTTCGGAGAAAGCACCCTGACATTTACATGCCGCGCCGAACGGTTCCTGTTAACTGGTGAAACGGCGAAGATCGTCGTCAACGGCGACACGATAAAGAACAACACAAAATTCACCGCGAAGCCGTTAATTCATATTGAGGGAACGGGCACCGTAACGTTCAGCATAGGCGCCAAGACGATCACCGCAAGCCTAACAGACTATATAAACATAGACTGCGAAAGCTTGGACGCGTACAGGCTACCTGCAGAAAACAAGAACGGCGACATTTCGGGAACATTCCCGACACTTGCACCGGGAACAAACACGATCGCAATAACGGGAACGGTAACGAAGGCAACCGTCACCCCGAGGTTTTTCATAATTTAAGAGGGGCAAACAATGATACCAATTTTATACGACGCCGTAACCGAAGGAAGCGTGCCCGCTTCTTTTGGCGTCGGCAACTTGACCGACTGTATATCGGCAACCGTTACGGAAGAACGCAACGGCGCGTACGAACTCGCGCTGACCTACCCGGCAAACGGAATCCACGCCGAAGAAATACAGCCGAACAGAATTATAAAAGCAAAGCCGAACTACACGGACAACCCCCAGCTCTTCAGAATATACAAAGTCGGAAAGACCATGGCGGGTCAGTTTACCGTTTACGCTCAGCATATCAGCTACGACCTAAGTGGAAAGATCATCACGACAGGCACCGCGGCGTCATGCGTTGCGGCTTGCGCTTTGCTCGAAGGGGCGGCGGGTTCGTTCACGATCACCACGGACAAGACCGTCTCGGCACCGTTTAAAATTGCGGCGCCTTCATCCGTGCGTTCGTGGTTCGGAGGCAAGGAAGGGAGCCTGCTTGATGTTTACGGCTCGGCGGAGTGGCAGTATGACAACTATGCCTGCAGTTTGAAGCAGGCAAGGGGCGCCGACCGTGGCGTCGAAATACGATACGGAAAGAACCTCGCCCAGCTCAGCCAAGAGCTCAATATGGAAAACCTATGCACGGGCGTTTATCCGTATTATATAGACAGCAATACGGGAACGGTAACAACCGGCGCAAAGGTTGCCACGGGTTTAGTTTTAGACGTAGACAAAGACAGGGCGGTCGACTTCTCGAACGACGTAAACCCCGAAAGCGCTACGCCAATACTGACCCAGCTCGCCAACCTTGCGGCGGCTTATGTAGCGAATAACAACTTCACCGACGTTGTGAACTCGATCACGCTCGACTTCGTACAGGTCGGAGAACTGAAGAACCGCGTCGACTTGTGCGACACGGTACATATTTATTTTGAAGCGCTCGGCATAACAGCCAGCGCGAAATGCGTCACGACTGTTTGGGACGTTCTCCAGGAGCGATACACGCAGACCACATTTGGGAACCCGCGCGTGAATATAGCCGACACGCTCGCAGAAGCCGCCAGAACGCTTCAGGAAACCCCGACGGCTTCCAATATGCAGAAAGCAATACAACGCGCCACGGACTTAATCAGCGGCAATTTAGGGGGCTTCGTAGTTTGGCACGACAGCGACGGCGACGGCTACCCCGACGAGATCCTTGTTATGGACACAGCCGACATAAACACGGCAACGCGGGTCTGGCGTTGGAATGTCTCAGGCTTGGGCTTTTCAAATTCAGGCTATGCGGGACCGTATAGCACACTAGCCCTGACAATGGACGGCGAGATCGTCGCGGACGCGATCACAACGGGCGTTTTAAATGCCGACCTGATAAAAGCGGGCGTAATTGAAGACGTGGCGCACAATTCACAGATCGACATGACGAACGGCGAGGCGACGTTATATCAATTAAAGGCGAAAAATAGATTTAGCCTTATAAATTCGGCTAATACTGTAAAGGCAAGCTTAACCCACCAAGTTAATGGTGGTTCAACCTTTAGGCTTTTTACTAACAGCGGAGATTTACGCTCGGCGCTGTTTAATGACCCCGCGGGTGGCGACGAGGGCACTTTATATCTTTATAACCACTACAACCAACTGGTTATAAGATTAGAACCAGCAAGCAACGGTGACGCTTATTTATATTTATACGACCAAACGGGCGCTATAAAGACATATATAGGCGCACCTTCCACGGGCGGTTTTATGCTTTTATATGACAGCGGCGGAAACGCTTCCATAGACATAGACGGACAGCTCGGAAAGATCACCTGCAGAAAAATGAGTGTCACCCAGCAGACCGCGTACAACATCAGCATGTCGGGCGCGTGGGCTTCCGTTGATGAATTTACGATATACCGCATGGGTAATCTTTGCTATGTTCGCCTTGTGTTACTTGGCGACGGTACCAGCGTTGCAAGCGGAGCGAACGGAGCAACGGGAACGCTAACAGACGGCGACCTTCCTATTGTCGACGCGAAGCTTGTCGAATACTACGGAAGCAACGCAATAATCGCCAACATAGACACTAGCGGAAACATTACCGTGCGAAACGTAGGCGCGGCGCTTGCGGTTGCGGTAGGCGGTAAGATCGAACTTTCGGGTTCGTTTATGGTTGCATAAAAACACAAAGGAGAGAAGCATGGAAACAATAAAACTCGACCTCGTTCCGGGAAAAATTAACCCGGTCTGTCATGCCTCACAATATGACAAAGGCAGGCAGATAAAAATTGAATTGTTAAATGACGGCGTTCCGTACACGCTCGCAGGAACGGAGACCGTAACATTCGAAGAAAGAAAACGGGACGGGCGTGTCGTTACCGCTGAATTGCAGAACAACGGCGGCACCTTTGTTATTCTAAACACCACCAAACAAATGTGCGCCGTTTCCGGCACTTGCCTTTGTGTCCTGAAGATCACCGACGGAGACGTAAAAATCGGCACGCTTAACTTCTTCTTAATTGTCGAAGACGACCCGCTTAACAACGGCCTCACCTCAGCTTCAGAGATCCACAACTTGCAAGAACAAGTAAATGAAGACGTAGCGAACGCACTCGTGGACCAGTACGACAGCGCGAACGTGGTCTTTGACGATAGTCCTACACAGGGACACGCAAAGCCCTACACAGTATCAAGCGCAGGAATAAAACAAGCGTTAGACGCGGAAGCCACGGCAAGAACAAACGCGGACAATTCAATCTTAAATGCCTTAAACAATGAAAAGGCAAGCAGAGAAACCGCCGACGCGGTTCTAGCCGCTCGAATTGATAATTTTGAGGCGTTACCCGACGGCTCAACGACAGCCGACGCCGAACTTACCGACATACGAGTAGGAGCGAACGGCATAACCTACCCAAGTGCAGGGGACGCGGTTCGAGGTCAGTTTAACGACATCACAGCAAAACAGAATTACATTTTAGACCAAACAGGACTGCAACAGAACCCCGCGGTTACATTAACGGACGGGCGCGCCGTAAACTTTTCTGCAGGCGGCACGAACACCGCCGCCACAAGATCGTACACGAATTTTATATCGTGCGAAGGGTTCGATGTTGTAAAGGTTAAAATGTTAAAGGCTGTTAGCTCGACGAATTACGGCATAGCCTTTTATACTTCAGCCGCGGTTGCTTCTTATGTCTCAGGAGAGCGCGAGCACTACGGCGCCGACGAATTGACATACGAGGAGCGGGAGTTTGACATACCACCCACGGCGAAGTATTTCCGTACAACGTGGTGCGATTCTTCTAATGCTTTTTATAGTCAGTTTTCTTGTGAACTGATAAAGGCAGGAGCTATCCCGGAACAGTTCGCAGTCGTAGACAAGCGGCTGAACGTTATTAGCGAAAATGTTTTAAACCCCGCGGCTATTTTGGACGGCTATGTTAATTTGTCGGGAAAGTTCCAGACTTCGACAACCTACGCCTGCACAGATTACATCGCGGTAAATGAAGGCGACAAGGTGGCGATCAGCTTCAGCAGTGTATTGCACAGCATGGCCTTCCGTTACGTTGCCGCGTTCAATGAAAAGAAGGTCGCGGTACCAGCAAGCGGCGCGGAGAATGTTTCCGGGGTTTATACGGTCCCGGCGGGCATTAAGTTTGTAAGAATAAGCGGTAATGCAACGCTTTTAAAACAACCCGCGGCAAGAATAAGCCTGAACGGAAACGCGATCCCGTTCCAAACATACTACAACGGAGACGTGTCCCCCGCGGTTAAGTCGAACTATTCGGAGGTTGAATTACTGAAGAAATACCCCTGTTCAGCCCTCCCGGGCTATATTGTCGAAGACTTGGCATATAAACCGCTTGGCGTACTTACAAAGGGATATATTTGTCTTATATCGGACGACGGCGACGCCGACCTTGCGACATATACAATCCCGATGTTTGAAAACAAGGGCGTGCCGGGAACGTGGGCTGTTATGCAGTCGTCGGAGGTTTGGGAAACTGAAGAAGGAACGGCCGCCGTTCTCGATTCAATAAACAACCACGGGTGCTGTTTAGCTCAACACGGCGGGTCTATTTGGACGAACTTTGACGAATACGGTTTAAATAAGTTTTTCGACAGCGAGCAAGAGTTCTGGGACACGCTCGGCGTAACGGTACACGGCGCCGTTTGTCCTCAGCATGGAATAAATAACATGATCCGTATTGTGGCGGGCGGTAGGTTTGGTTGTGTTCGTACCGGCTATCAGTACGCGGTGCCACAATATCCAAGCTATGTAAACGGACCGCGGAGCAACCTTTACGGGCTTTGCTCACAATCAAGCATCGACGGTTCGCTTGCAGATCACAAGAGGATCCTCGACACATGCAAAGAAGACCACCTGCTCCGCGTTTTACATTGGCACGAGTGGGAGCTCGACGCGGCGAAAAAAGCCCTGCTGGAGGGCATTATTGATTACGCCAAAGCGATAGACCTAACATTCGTCACAATGAAAGATATACCAACAATTATATAAGGGGGCAGGACATGCAGGGGATAATCTCATTTTTTGTCGGCGTCGTTTTTGGCGTCATGCTCGGGCTTATCGTAGCCGAGTTTATTAACACATACAGAAGGGGCGGTGGGGTTTAATGGAAACAGTTATTAGTTTTACACTTTCCGAGCTAGTCGGCCTTATTGGAACTATTGCGGGTTTAGTCTCAGCTATCGGGCTTCTTGTTTCTTACGCTATCAAAGTTACAAAGCGCGCGAAAGCACCCATGGAAGAGCTAAAACGCGAAATAACTTACCTCAAAAAGAGGGACGAAGAAAAAGACAAGAAGATCGAAGAGCTAGAGCGAAGGCTTGGGGACGGCGACGACCATTTCAAAGAACTTGAAAAAGCTAACAAAATGATTTTAAAGAGCTTGCAAGCGTTACTTCGTCATAGCCTCGGGACCGACAACCCCGGGGCTTTAACAAAAACCATGGAAGAGTTGGACGACTACTTCCTAGACAAATAAAAATCAGGAGGTTAAAAAACCATGTCAGACAAAACATACGACACAATAAAGAACGTTGCGCTTTTTGCGGTGCCGGTTCTTTCGTTTATCGGCTCCCTTGTTACCATTTGGGCGGCGATCGTAACAACTAACACCGTTATTCCCGCGGCGATCACCGCGACTTTGACAGCTATCGACACTTTGCTCGGTGGTATTGTCATTGTAGCAAAGCGGATCCACGACGGCGACACGGCGGGCGGTGGTAACGCATGACTAAAACAAACAGCGGCCTTGTAGAATATTGCCGCGTGCAAGTCGGGCGCCCTTACTGGTTTGGAACGTTTGGGCAGACCGCTTCAGCTCAGCTGTATTATGCTAAGAAGAACCAATACCCCGACTATTACACCGCGAGCAACTTCCAAAGCCAATACGGACAACGCGTTCACGATTGTGCGGGCTTAATAAAGGGCTACTTGTGGAGCGACGGGCCCAACAGTTCGCCGACTTACAAAGCAAGCCAAGACTACGGCGCGACGGGGTTCTATACTAACGCCAAGAAAAAGGGCACGATAGGATCCTTTGACATGATACCGGGGCGCCTTGTCTTCCGTGGCTCAAACCAGACCATGAAGCACGTCGGCGTGTTCGTGGGTAATAATACCGTTATAGAAGCCAAGGGACACGCGTACGGCGTTATTACGAGCAAGTTTTCAGGCGGCGGGTGGACGCATTGGGCACAATGCCACCTGATAGAAGAAGACGAACCAGCGCCAACGCCTCCGAGCCCGACACCCACGCCGGGAACGACTACCTATACAGTAAAGACCCGCGGCGGGTCCCTCAGCCTCCGAAAGGCTCCGAACTTATCTGCAGAAGTTTTGGCGAACATGCCGAACGGCACGAAGGTTCAAGTCTCGGAGATCGTAAAGGGCGAACCGTGCAACGGCACAACAGACTGGGCGCACGTTCCAGACTACAAAGGCGCGAACGGGTTCTGCACCTGTTCGTGGCTTGTAAAGGACGTCACCCCGCCAACATACGCGAAGTATAAAGTTAAAACAAACACGGGCGTAGGCTTGCGGCTCAGGGCGGCACCTACGACAGCAAGCGCCATGCTCGCCTTAATACCCAACGGAACGGTGCTGACCGTAACAGCCACACAAAACGGCTGGGCGTGCACTTCATACGGCGGGTTCACCGGGTGGGCTTGCATGGACTACCTTGTCAAACTTTGACCGCTTCCACCCCTTCTTATACTGAAAAGACCCCGAGGGCTCCGCAAGCTTCCCCTCGGGGCTTTTCTTATTTATACTTGGTTTTTTACTTGACTTTTTTCGGAAATGAGGATCCCAACCACAAGGGACAAAACCCGAAAAGCACCAAAAACAGGGCGTTTCAGTCTACCCATAGACTAACGGCGGGGTGTTCGAATCCCTCCGTCTCCGCCAAAAGAACCCCGCAGGCTAAAGGCTTGCGGGGTTTTTCTTTGTTTCTTTACTTGATTTTATACTTGGCTTTTTATAAAATTGAATTACTTCATTAATACCCCTTAGCACTAAGGGGCTAGCCCCGCACCCGGTCCCGCGGGGCTTTTTTTATTGCTCAGCAGTCTTCAGGCGTTCAAAAGTAAGATTTATAACTTCGGCGGCTTGTTCGAGCTCGCCGGCTACCGTGTGTTTGTAGGTGCCGAACGTATCCATGTTGTCGGAATGACCGACGAGGGTCTTGATAGTGCCCTCGGCTAGGTGGGTTTGGCTGGAAACGATACTGACAAAGGTATGTCGGAGGGAATAAGGCGTGCCGGGGATCCCGCGTTCTTCTTGGAGCTTCTTCCAATGCTTCCGCAGGGTGTTTTGGCTTGGCTTGTCTCCGGCACCGTTCGGGAACACCCACGGCGTGTCAAAGCCCGCGGCGTGGTTCCTTGCGATCGTGTTTTCTATTATCTCGAAGGCTAGCGGGGGAAGTGGCACCGCCCGGCGTGCGTTCTTGTTCTTTCCTTCGGTTATTTCCCCGTCGTCGTTCACGGCTCGCGAGATCATCAAGACAGCCCCGCGGACGTCGTTTTCTTGTATTCCCAGACATTCACCTGGGCGAAGTCCACATAATAACATAATTTGGAACGCGGGGGTGTACCATAAATCGGACGGTTCGAACAGCTTCGCAATATCCCGGGGCTGAAGAATCGCGCGCTCGGTCTTGGGGTGCCCTTGTGGAATGTATAAGGAACCGCGCCACGCTTCGCAGTAATAATTCACATAGGCGAACTTGTGAAGACCTGAGAGCACACCGCGGAAGTTTTGGAGTGTCTTCCGGGAGAAGGTCGCAACGTGCCCGTTTTGGGGCGTGGCGTTGTTCAGGAGCGCTTGCCAGTCCCTTAGTGTTAATTTATTCATTTTACAGCGCCCAAGCGCAGGAAGGACGTACAGGCGGCAATATTGCTCCGCGGTCTTGTAGGTGATCCCCTTTCCGAGCCTTGCGGCTATATCTTCCAAGTACAGATCCACACAACGTGCGACCGTCATATTTTTGACGCTTCCGAACTCAGCCCATGCGTCGTACTTGTCGAGCACTTCGCGCTTGCCCTTATTGCCGGGCGTGGAGCTGTAAAAACTCTTTTTTATGCCGTTGCGTTGTCCTTGAATTATCCACAACCTTTTCGACTTGCTCCATTTAGGTGTTGCCATAACTCAGCCCCCTTGTGAATCTATAAGCGCGTCGTAATAGGCTTTTAGCCGCGCTTGGTTTGCTTCCGTCAATTTGTCGAGCTGTATTGTCTCGGGCTCCATCGGAACGTTATAGCCCAACAGCCACGACGGCGACACGTTCAGCGCCTCCGCTATTTCAGCTATTTTGCTTTGTTTGGGTAAGACTTCCCCTTTTAGATACCTAGAAATTAAACCCTTATTTATTCCCGTTTTCCTTGCTAGATCGACGGGCAACACGCCCCTTATTTCTAACGCTTCGGCTAAGCGGTTTTTTAGTTCTTCCATATTATCACCCGACCTTTCCTGCCTTGATTATATTACAAATTTGTAACGGTTGCAAAAAAACAATTGTGAGGGGTTGCAATTTTGTAACCTTAGCGGTAAAGTATAGCCAAGTTGCAAAAATGCAATTAAAACACACGGAAGGAGGACACCATGTACAACACAGAAAAGTTAAAAGCTCGAATTGTTGAAAAGTTCGGAAATCAAAAAGAATTTTCGAAGAAGATCGGCATTTCCCGACCTACGTTGTGCCGTTACCTGAAGAACGGAAGCGACTGGAAAGGCTCGTATATTATCCGAGCAATAAGAGCGCTGGAAATTCCCGACAGCGAGGTCGACGCCTATTTTTTTGCGCCAATGGTTGCAAAAAGTGAACCAAAAGAGAAAGGAAGGTGACAAAGTGAAGGGCTTTAAGGGTTTTAACAAAGACATGACGTGCCGCGGCTTTCAATATGAAGTCGGAAAGTCTTACACATTCGACGGCAGGATTGAATTATGCCAGAAGGGCTTCCACTTTTGCGAATCGCTCAGTGATTGCTTCGACTATTACGAAAAGGACGATAGCCGCTTTTGTGAGATTGAAGCAAGCGGAGACATAAGAAAAGGCGGCGACAAAAACTGCTGTTCAGAAATCAAGATCGTTAGGGAACTTTCCCCAATAGAAATTAACAGGGCTGTTTACGGCTACGGCTACGGCGACGGCGACGGCAACGG
>JAFWCT010000020.1 GCA_017534385.1 Selenomonadaceae bacterium | reverse complement strand
GGCTGTCCGAAGGCGGCGAGTAACTTTTTCCAGGCTTGCAAGGATTATTCGTCGTCTTCCAAGTCAAATTCCTCGTGCAACGTCTGATAACTGTTCAACAAAACGATTTGCATCGCTAATTCCGGTATATCCTCCCGAAAACGATAAGCCTTCATGACTTCGCGGTCGTTTTCTGTGTGCGCCTTCCTTAAATCTGCCGGCATTGATACTTCGTCGTATAAATCGGCGTAAGTCGCGTTCGGATAGTTGGCTCTCGCGTCCAAAATCGCTTGCGCGGTCGCCTCTATCCTTTTTTGTTGCTCGTCGGTGTAGAATAGCGGCCACGGGAACGGATTATAACATATCGTCGCCGAATATCTGATACGGCTTGTCAATCTGCCCGCGACCATTCGCACCCATGCCATATGAACCGAACTTGTCAGTATTCCAAAGTGAAATAAATTCGCGTCGGGCACCGAAAACGCCAAATCAGTTACTATCGTCTCCGAATTCATGTAGCCAATCGGAATATATCGGCGGCGTTCGGAACTAACCTTAGGAATTAGCAAATAATTTGTCGTCGGCTGTCTTCTAGCAACAAAAAGCGTCGGCTTATCGGCGTCGCGTTGAGTTTGCTTATCTTTGCTCTTTAAACGAAACTCACGGACATTTTTAACCCGTTCATAGACGAGCGGCATTTTTCTAAGCTCATCGGGCGGACAACCTTCAAGCCAGAGACAAAATCGCGGAATATTGTTGATGAATTCTCTTGAACCAAGGCAAGGACGAATCCACTTGGCAGCGAGAGGATTTTTTTTGATTAAATCGCCGCGTTCGTCTGGTGTAAGCAATAAATTTCCGCCGTCTCGTGGTACACTTCCCAATCTCATCTCCGGCACGTTGAAAAAGGGCGTTGCGCGTTTCATGACGTAAATATCTGGGGCATTGGGCATAAGATAGCCGTTGATGTGGTCGACGATGATAAAATTTTCTTTCGCCATGATTAAGCGTCCAATTTCTTAGCGAGCAACTGATTTACAAGCTGAGGATTCGCCTTGCCGCGTGTGAGCTTCATAACTTGTCCGACGAGGGCGCCGATAGCTTTTTTCTTGCCGCCGCGATATTCTTCGACCGCCTTAGGATTTTTGGCAATAACTTCGTCGATAACGCCTTCAATCGCGCCAGTGTCGGTGATTTGCACCAAACCTTTATCCTTAACTATTTTTTCTGGCGAGTCGGGCGACTTCCACATCTCAACAAAGACCGTTTTAGCGATTTTGCCGCTGATAGTGCCGTTGGCAATCAGTTTAATCATCTCGGCGAGGCGGCGGGCGTCGACAGGCGAATTTTCAATCGTCAAGCCTTCTGCGTTCAGATTTTTGGACAGGTCGCCCATAATCCAATTCGTAGCAGCCTTAGCATCGGCTCCGTTAGCAATCACGGCGTCAAAATACTCCGCCATAGCCCGCGAACTCGTGATAATGCCCGCGTCGTAGTCGCTTAGCCCGAAATCTTTAATCAAACGGGCGCGGCGGGCGTCAGGCAGTTCCGGAAGAGACTTTCTAAAGGCTTCAATCTCCTCATCAGTCGTCACAATCGGCGGCAAGTCGGGTTCGGGCAT
>JAFWCT010000098.1 GCA_017534385.1 Selenomonadaceae bacterium | reverse complement strand
GTTGGCATTACTTGTTGACTTGAGCGACTTAGATAATTCCAAGAATGAAGTTCGCGAACAGATTTCCGAGCTTCGCTCTATGTTTGAGGAGATGAAACTATTCAACGCTGAACTTAATGACATGATGACGCAACTGAACGATACCGATTTCGACATTCCGGACGACTGCAAGTAAATGTTCATTTCGGACTGGGATTATCAGTCAACCCTAAAATGTAGTCCGTGCTGACATTGTAAAGCTTGGCGAGCGCAATCAAATTGTCAACCGGTAAGTTGCGTCTTCCCGATTCATAGTAAGCGTAAAGCGATTGCGAACAATGAAGATAATCAGCGACTTTTTGTTGCGTTAGGTCGCAATCTTCTCTGAGGTCTCGAATACGAGGAAATTTTCTACATACTTCTTTCATAACAAAAAAAGTATACAGAAGGGAACGGGGCGGGATTGACTTTTATGACCATAAATCATAAAATCGGCATTAGAATTTTGAACTGTTTTTGATGAGGTGAGGCAAGGAATTAAGGAGGAGATTCTATGAGGAAATTTTTTATCGCGGCTATCGCTTGCTTGGCGTTAGTCTTGACTGCACAGGTCGAGGCGGCGTCGCCTGCAAGAGATACTTGGGTCTTGAGTTGGGACGGCTATGACTACTACGTCACGGCAGGCAGTTTGGACTATGCGCCCGGTCACCCCGACGCCGCACCGAATTTTAGTTGTACAGTTGCTCACGGCAGGGAAGTTCATCGCTATCGTTTTAATTCGCGAGGCTATACCGTCCTTTACGTCGACGGCGAATATTACAGCGATTCCCAGAAGAGCCGCTTTGTCAATGCAATCTACAACGCCATTTGTGATAAGCTGATTTACAATCGTTAGGAGGAGTTTTTATGGCGAATTTTAATAACAGTAAAGATAATACTATAGTTTCAGGCACGAGCGAAAACGATTACATAAACAACAGCGGCTCAAAGGTTACGATTAGCTCTGCAAATGGCGATGATACCGTTTATAACAATGGTTATTACTCAAATTGGGGTAATTCAGTCCAAATCTACACTGGCGATGGTAATGATTCAGTTTACAATTATGATGATGATGGTAGTAAGTCAGTCACAATAGAAACAGGCGCAGGAAATGATACCGTTAGTAATATGGGCGATAAAGCTTCCATAAACACTGGCGCAGGCAATGATTACGTTGATAATTGGTCTGCCCAAAACGTCACGATAATTACAGGCTCAGGAAACGATACGATTAGAAATACTAGCTCAAACGTCACGATAAATGCCGGTGCGGGCAATGATTTAATCAGTATTGGAGCGAACGCCGATAAGAACGTTATCATTTACAATGAAGGCGACGGAAACGATTCTATCTACGGTTTCAACGACAATGACACGCTGTCAATCGCAAGCGGCAACTATTCAACCAAGAAAAGCGGCGATAATATCATTGTGACGGTCGGCGACAATAAAATTACTCTGGTTGGCGCGTCAAGCAACTATTCTCTTAACATTGAGGGCACCAAATCGGAAACCGCGCTTAAAATCGTCACGAACTCGGACAGCTCTTTAGTAACTGTCAACTCGGAAATTGTAACAATCGACGGAACTGCCCGAACGAAGGCTATTAAAATCAAAGGCAATGAACATAATAATTCGATAGTCGGCGGCTCTGGAAAAGATACGCTTTGGGGCGGCATTGGCAACGATAAACTTTTCGGAAATGGCGGAAATGATTCGTTATACGGCGGCGACGGCAAAGATACGCTCGACGGCGGCTCCGGAAATGATAAATTGCTCGGCGGCACGAATCACGATTCACTTTCAGGCGGCGCGGGCAATGATACTCTCGACGGCGGCGATGACAACGATATTTTACTCGGCGGCGCGGGAAGTGACAGCTTAAATGGCGGCGAAGGTAATGACACGCTCGACGGCGGTAATGGCGATGATAAATTGCTCGGCGATGAGGGCAACGACAGCTTAAGCGGCGGACAAGGCGATGACACGATATTTGGCGGCGATGATGATGATATTCTCCTCGGCGGCAAGGGTTATGATAGTTTAGTCGGCGGCTCTGGCGATGATACGATTTCTGGTAACGATGATGATGATACTTTGCTCGGCGGCACGGGAAATGACAGCTTGAACGGCGATAAAGGCAATGACACGATAGACGGCGGCTCTGGCAATGATACTTTGTCCGGTGGCGCAGGTAATGATACGATTGACGGTAGCTCCGGAAATGATAAATTGTTTGGAGATGCTGGCAATGACAGTTTAATTGGCGGCAAAGGCAATGACACGCTCGACGGCGGCGCAGATGGCGATACATTAATCGGCGGCGCAGGTAATGACTGCATAAGAGGCGGCACGGGCAGAGATTCACTCTGGGGCGGCACGGGCAACGATTCTCTTTGGGGCGACGACGGCAAAGATATGTTTTTCTACGCCAAAGGCGACGGCAAAGACATTATTTACGGTTTTGAGAGCGGCGACACCCTCACGCTTGACGGATTGGACTTCACCTCGTCTTATAACAAGTCGAAAGGCACGATTACATTAAATGTCAGCGGCGGCTCCATTACGTTTAAAGAATTCACCGCAACAAGCTTCCACATTGATAACGACACGTACCAAATCAGCGGTTCAAAGCTCGTCAAGAAATAAAATCTGCACAGCATTTAATCCCGTCCATGTGGCGGGATTTTTTTGTTGCCAAAGCTGCTCATCTCGTTTAATTTAGCGCGGAGTTGGTCAAGCGTTTTTTAGTCTCAAATACAGTTGCCGTCATTGATACCAACGCAAACAAAACCAGTTGTAAAAGTTATTTTCCGAAAAACTCCAGCAAGCACTCGACTTCTGTCAGCTTGTCTGCAATCGGCTCGCATTTGAAGGATTTTTCGGAAACAATGAGTGCCATGGGAAATTCTTTACAGTCTATAGCGTTGATTCCTTTGATTTCGTTATTGAAAAGTCGCAACTCGTCTCCACTCTCAAATTTTCGGAACAGCTTTTGTTCAGCACGTTGCCATATAGCTCAACACCCTTGCGACTGCCACAAAACGTCGCTAAGACATCGACCGTGCCGGAACCTAGATTTTCAATCGGCGGCTTGACATTCCAGTAAAGAAGATGGACTTTGTTTCCTCCCGCTGTCAATTTTTGCGCACAACGATAGGTGCTCAAAGTGTAGAATTGCTCATACATCTTTGCTTTGGCTTCCAATTCAGACATCGACGCCGCTTGCTTAGCGATATAGGCTTTTACGGCTTTTGCTTCAGCGGGATAGTTGTCGTCAAGGAAACGCACAATGGAATCAATCTCCTTGGATATGAAATCCTCGTACTTCTTTTCGCCAACAAGAGATTTATAAATTTGTCTTTCATTGCTTGGTATGCCGATAATGAATTCGATGCCTGAAGCGGCTCCGTTCTGATAGGCGGTGTACATGTCCAAGGGAATCAATTTTCCGTCGCGGGTCGGTCCAGACGCCAAATCCATTACAAGTTTTTGCGACGCCTCTTTTAGCCGCTGTGTCGAAAGTCGCATAAGTTCTTCCATAGTCGTTGTCGCAGTTTCTTGTAGCAGTTTCTTCGCCAAGTTTCTGGACGTTTCCGGCGTCCCATAAGTAAACATAGGGTCGCCGTAAAATATGAACGCTCTTTGGAATAAACCCTTTGCCTGTTCACACGCCGCAAGTAGACTTAGGCTTAAAGCTCCTGATTCAAAACCCATGACGGTAATTTGTTCGGGGTCGCCACCAAATGCGGAAATATTTTCTTTAATCCAGCGAAGTGCTGCAATCTGGTCAAGCAAGCCCAAGTTCAGCGTGTCAGGATATTTTTCGCCGCCGGGAACTTCGGAAAAATCAATGAAGCCAAAAACTCCCAAACGATAATTGAAGATAACGCCCACAGTGTTCGGATAAATTTTAGTGAAATCATCGCTGTAAAACAGCGGGTCAGCTGAACCGCCGTATGTAAAATCGCCGTGGTGAAAAAATACGAGGACAGGCTTTTTCTGCTCCGACCTTTTACTTTCGACGCAAATATTAAGCGTCAAACAATCTTCGCTTTGCCTGTGGTGTTTTAAAATCGAACCGTCATAATCGACTTGAATGGCGGATGCGCCGAAATATTTTGCCTCGAAAACTTCTTCCGATTCGGGCAACGGCTCCGGAGCTTTCCAACGAAGTTCGCCGATAGGAGGCTTGGCGTAGGGAATGCCCGAAAAAAATATGGCTCTCTTCTCTCTTATGCCGACGAAGATACCAGTTTTCGTCTTTACCGCGAGGTCGTTATCAAATGCGCCGTGAATTTGCCTATTTTGCTGATTCAGTTCGTCGAGGTCGCTTTGTTTTATTTGGTTATCAAATACAAAGCCGTCGCTCCCATCGCCGTAACGCTCGCGGATTTTTTTGATACGGTATTGGCGCAGAGCCATATTGAACGCGAAAATTAAAATCGGAGGGATTATGACGAATTGAAACTGTTCCTCAACATAATTAAGTATGGAAACGCCCGTCGTCGTGGCGATATACATGGCAACAAAAAAAATAATGATGAGCAATGCAAACGCCGTGAACCTGTACGCAGGCTTATTCTGTACGGTCTCGCTAAAAACGATTTTGTATTCTAGCCCTTCCAATGCCATTCCGATAACGAGGCAGACTACTATGCAAAGCCATTCCGGATAGCCTAAAATTTTCGGGATTTCAAAGCTGAATCCATAGCCGACCGCCGCGACTAGTGCAATAAATAAATCATCAATCGTAAATAATTTTCTCATACTAAACATTCTTTCAAAAGTCACATAGCGAAAACTTTTTTGCCCTCGAAGTAGGTCGCCGCAGGTTTTGCAGTGTGAATTTCTTTTACGGGGCAAGTCAGCACGTCTTTGGTAACGAGGAGGAAGTCAGCGTATTTGCCAGGGCTGATACTGCCGCGTTCGTTTTCGAGGAACATTTGCTTTGCGCAACCGATTGTCAGGGCAGTGAGAGCCTGTTCGCGGGTGACGAGTTCTTCTGTCCACCAAGGGTCGCCGCCTTCAAAGTAACAGACGCCCGTCAACGCAATTTCCATAATTCCGAACGGATCATCGGGACTGTTGCTCAGCGCAGGATAATCCGTGTGAAAAGATACGGGGATGCCATTATCGAAGAACGACTTCATCGGGTAGCCTTGGTACGCAAATTTTCCAGGGAGCGTGGTTTTAAATTCCTCGACGTGTTCATTGGATTCGTGGTGCCAAATCATTCCAGAGGTTACGTAGATATTATTGTCTGCCATGCGCTTATAGTCCGGCTCATTGACGTTACGCAAGTGGACAATCGTATTGCGCATTTCAGGCTTGCCGCCGTTTATGTAGGCGTTGACGACGCGATTGACGCCCGCATTGCCGAGCGCGTGTATGTGCATGGTCAAACCTTTTGCATTAGCTTTGCGCGTGATGTCGGTAATTTCCTCCTCCGTCCAGTTGACGATACCTTGATGCCCGTCGAGATAGAGCGGGTCGATAAAGCCCGTGCCACTTTCGACCGTGCCGTCCATGAAAAGCTTAATCCAGTTCGGCTTTATCCTTGCGGAAGCAAATTTCTTAGCGTCAGCGGCTTTGGTCAATTTCTCGTCAATGTTCATCCAGCTATCAAATTCGTAGGTCGTGCCCAATACGAAATGCATATCACCGGATTTTTCAAACTGTTGAGCTGCCCGATAATAAACGTCGTTGAAGAAGTAGCTGGAGTAGCCGTCAAGATACATCGTGTAGCCTTCCGACAACATCTGCTCTTGAATTTTTGCCAGAGTTGCTTTTGCCATGTCGACAGTAAAGAGGCTCTCATTGTCTAGGAAGGAACGCACGTAAGTTGAGGCTTGCTCCTTCAAAAAACCGGTAGGAGTGCCGTCATCGCCCATAACGATTTCGCCGCCGCGTATGTCATCTGCTTTTTTGAGTACAGTGCCGTCTTCCGCCATAACTCCCGCCTTGACGAGCAAAAGAGTATTAACCAGCGACTTGTGATTTTCCTCATCGGCGAAGTACATTGGAATATCACTACAAATGGCATCCAACTGTTGACGGGTCGGCAAATTATTCTTGAATTTCTCGTATTCCCAGCCCATGCCGTATACAACTTTTGCGCCCGATTCGCGTGCCTTCTTGACTGCGGCGGGAACAATTTCCGTCATGAACTTGTTGACGTCGTCTTCATAGGCAATCATCGTGCCGATTGATTGTACGGCATAAGCGGACAGGTAATGAGCGTGCCCGTTGCCGCAAGAAGGCATGACAAGCCCCTTGCCGGTGTAGTCAATAACTTCAGTCTTGCCAGGCTCGATAAAGGCTTGAGCACCAGCCTTGTCGCCGACGTAGACAAATTTGCCGTCCTTTACCGCGAATGCCTCGACGATTTGATTGTCTTCGGACGTAAAAATTTTGCCGTAGACTACGAGGTCGGCTTTGGTCTTATCTGCGGCGAAAACGTCAACGGGAACCGCCATTGCCAACGCCGCTATCGACGCCGTTTTAATAAAGTCTCTACGCGTTAAGTTTGACATCAAATTACCCCCTTCAATTTTCATAGACATAGCGCAATGCTTTTAAGTTTTGAGTGTTCAAATTCTTTCTTTCATTGCTCCAGGTCAAGTTCGGCATACAACTGATTGATTTGTTCTTCCGTATAATGCGGCTTTTCGTAAGTGTCCGAGAAATTAACTTTGATACTTGCCAACCGTCCTGCGAGACGTTTTTCCTGCCGAAGTTCATGCCTCGTGATGAAAAGGTATTCAAACATTCTGTCGCCGAAAAACCAAAAGAATACGATAAAGATTTCGCGCGGTACTTCGTCAAGAGGAATTGTCAACCATAAGAGTAGCCCGCTAATGATTAATCCGACGAGCATAAAGATAAACATTTTGAATTCGTGTTCCTGTTCCTTTTCGAATCGAACAAAATTGCGTTTCTTCTTCATGATACTCCTCCTTTCGTCGCAAGGAAGGGCAGAGAGTCTCAACCCTCTGCCCTGTGGTTTGCTGATTAACGGTCATTGAAGCATATAATATTTAGTAAGCGAATAGGTTCTGTCCCAATCGACGATCTTTCGCGCAGATTCCTTTTCGGGGTGAATGTCAAACTCGTCGAAGACCATTACTTGCTTGTTTTCGGTATCGTAGAGCGGCCACTCCTTTGCCTTGCCGTCGGGAGAAATGTCCGCGCTAAGTGATGGATTGCCAGTTTTGGCGAATTGCACCCACATTTTACGCATTGTCTTTGAAAAGGTTTCGTCGAAGACTCTGCCCGTGTCGTCAGTCACTTCCGGATGATTGAATATCCCCGCAAGCTCTATCGCATGTCCGCATTTCATTATCGGCAACGAGGCTTCGGGCGTGAAGTAATAAGCGTAAGATTTGCCTCCGCCTTTAGTCAGACTCTCCGCCAACTTGATAACCGGTGCATTGAACCAAATTTGACTTAAAAGACGGCTGTCGCGTTCCCAGCTTTCGACTCCCGTCATGTCGTTCCAGAAGCTCTCAGCAAGTTTTTTCTCCTCGTCGGTGAATTTGGCAAGTTCCTTCTTGCGGTTAGCTGTCCACGCGTTCCAGCCTTCAAGACCGAAGCCGTGCACGAAGAAATTCATTTCGTCTTTATTGCAACCCTGAATAAAAGTTATATCCTTCGCCGCGCCGTTTGCATAAGCCTCATAAGGATCCAAAGGCAAATGTTTTCCGTCACGTTCAAGGAATTGGCGCAGGAAGAGTACGGCTGATGCGTCAAAAACTTTTTGGGCGTCAGTTTTCAGCAAGTCGGCAACGGTTTCGCAACCGAGGACTTCCAGCAATTCATTCGTGCAAACGATAGCCTGTTCCGCAGATCTCGTTTGATTTGGAGCACCGCTTTGAGCAATGACGCGCTTAAAATACGCTTGGGAACCTTTGATTAACGGCAACAGTGTACAACTTCCCGCGCCTGCGCTTTCGCCAAAAATCGTCACGTTATCGGGGTCGCCGCCGAAATTGGAAATGTTCTCGTGCACCCAATTCAACGCCGCGATTTGGTCAAGCAAGCCGAGGTTTTGCGCGTCGGGATAGTCCTTGCCGTCAGACAAGTGCGACAGGTGGAAAAATCCGAAGACGCCGAGCCTGTAAGCAATTGTAACGACGATAACTTCCGGACTTTCTTTAACAAAATTGTGGCAGTCAAACATCGGGTCGACTGTTCCGCCCGCTTCAAAGGCTCCGCCGTGAATCCATACCATGACGGGCTTTTTAACCGCAGAATCATCCGCCTTCCAAATGTTCAGATACAAGCAATCTTCGCTAAGATAGAAAAGGGAGCCGACCTCGAAGTTTTCGTTCCCGTAGGCACTTTTCGCGTTGTGATACGCCTCATAAACGCCATCGTCCGCAACAACTTCCACGGGAACTTTCCAGCGCAATTCTCCAACGGGCGGCTTGCCAACAAAAGGAATCCCTCTGTAAGCGATGATATTCTCCGTCCGCTTGCCGACAAAGGTGCCGTTGACGCATTTGACCGCCAACGATTTGTCGTAATTACCGTCAGTGATTCGTTTGTTTTCACCGTACTGTGCGCGGAGCAATGCTTTTACGTCAATCATTTGTATACACCTCTTCGCCGTCAACGATAGTGGCAATGATTTTTGCCTGCGCTACTTTATCTAAATCGTCATGCAGGAAATCACAATCAAACACCGTCATATTGGCGAGCTTACCGAAATCAATTGAGCCTAAACGGTGTTCCTGGTGCCATTGCCGAGCAACGTTTATAGTCATTGCCCGCAAGGATTGTTCGCGGGTGATTGCTTCCTTGATATTGCGCGGGGCTGATTTCATACCGCTTTCTTTCGGATACATGCGTTTTTCCGCCGTGTAAATGCTGTATTTGATGTCCATCATCGGTGAGACAGGATAGTCCGAATGGAAAACCACATTTGCGCCCGCGTCGTAGAAAGATTTAATCGGGTAAGCTTGGTCAGCTAATTCCTTGCCGACGTATCGGACTTCCTGTTCATAAACGTTCGGTTCATTCGGCGACCAAAGCGGCGCAACAGCCGGTATGGAACGAGTTTTTGCCATGCGTTTAATATCCTCGTCGGTTACGAATTGCAAATGCGCCAAAACATTGCGCTGATCCATGTCGCCGGTAATCTTTTCTGCTTCCTCAATGCAGTTCATCATGAATTGCGTTGCACCGTTGCCTACGGAATGAACATGCACGGCAAGTCCTTCCTTATCTGCTTCGGTAATCAGCTCAACCATCTTGTCGTGGTCGTTGAAAACCGGCGTGCCATAATAGCCAGGCGCGTCGGCATATTCATCAATCTGCCAGCCCGTATGCGCTTCTATTACGCCGTCCACGAACGCTTTGACGCCGATAATATGGAAGTATTCGCCACCGTACTTGACACGGTCTTCGGCGACACGGGCTACCTCTGCTTTCGGGTCGGCGACATTGTCGGGAGTCAGCATATAAGCATAGGTGCGCAACTTCAGCTTGCCTTCCTCCTCCAACTCTTTGTATGCCTGGGGACAATCTTTGTAGAAGAGTTTCGCACCAGCGTCGGCCACGGCTGTATAGCCATTCTGGAGGGCGAAATCCTGCCACGCAAGCAGGTAGTTCTTAGCATCCTCCACTGAAGAGGGGAGTATGGCGATGATATCCAGCAGGGGATTTTCACAGATATAGCCGTCGGGGTCG
>JAFWCT010000019.1 GCA_017534385.1 Selenomonadaceae bacterium | reverse complement strand
CAAAGTTTTTTGCTCCTTTCTATCTTTGCATGAACATGCGGAAAAGTTTTATCCATTTGCTCGCGACTTTCTCTGGCGAATATTTTTCTACGCTACGTGCGCAATTCGCCGAAAGTTTATCGCGCAATCCTGGCTCGGTTAAAATTTTTATAATCCTGTCCGCCAAAGCCTCAACGTCATTGACCGCCACTAAGTAGCCGTTCACGCCGTCGACGATTGAATCACGCGCCCCATATCGGCAATCGAACGCGATGACCGGGCAATTATTCTGCAAGCTCTCTTGAATGACGAGCGGCGAACCTTCTTTAAGGCTAGGAAGGATTGACACTGCCGCCGACGCGAAGACTTGCGCGATATTGTCCGTGAAACCTTTAAACATAATCGACGCGCCCAAGCCTAGCGAATCAATCTTTGCCTGCAACTGTTCCTGCAGGGTGCCGCTACCGTAGAAGTGCAGTTGAGCTTGCGGAACTTTATCCAACACGATTCGGAAGGCGTCGATAGCTTTGGCGTGTTGCTTATCCTTAGTGATTCGCCCGACTTGCACGACTAGCAACGGCTTGACCTTAGCTTTAACGGCGGTGACGTTCGGCAGTGGGTGCGGAATGTTGAACACGTTCGGCAGGGGATAACGCCTCAAGATGTCTTCGGTCTGCTGAGTGGTTAGGGAAAGTATCGCGTCGGTTCGGATAGTCTTATCAGTAAGATAAATGTAGCGTTCCTTAGTCGGAGCCGTGAACGGGTTGAGGTCGCCGCCAACGTGGATATTGTGCAACTGATGAATCACGCGTACATTGTCCAGCCCTGCCGCCTCGATTGCCCGATAAGCCTCGTTCCAATCGGGTGCACGGTCGTCAATCAAGAAATAGTTCTGCGTCTTATCGCTTAGCATTTCCATTAACCAATACGATAACGCCTCCTCGTGTCTGGTAAAAGACTTCGTGACTTTGCCTTGACGATTGATAAGCTCCATTAGTGTTAAGATGTTCTTGCCGTCGATAAGCCCGTAAGTCTCATGGATTGCGGGCGTGCCGTCGGGTCGATAGTAGGTGACTTCATACGGGCGCAAGTTCGTCGGGTCAAGCTCCTGCCGTCGACTTAGAAAGCCTAGCATGTCATAAGTATCCCGCCGAGTCGCCCGCTGCTTATCGTCGTAAGAAAGAACAAACCTTGACGGCAACTCCTTAGGCTCCGAATCCCGATTGACTTCTTGAAAGTAATCGTACATGTTCAGCACAGGGAAATTGATTCCGTAAGCATCGCGCTGTTCAAGCAAATCATTTTGGTATTCGTGCGTGACTAGGACGACTTCAATCCCTAAGTGCTCGCGGAACATTTGCGCCCGTCGAAAAGCCGAGTAATCAATCCCAGACGCCTTAGGTCTAAGGACACGCAACATATCGAACACGACGCCATTAAAGGCTTTGAACTCCCGCTTGAATTGTTCAACGTCTAAGAGCGGCGGTTGCTCGAAGATTAATTCTCGTTCCGAGCTAAAGATTTGTTCGACACCGCGCCTTGAGGCTACAAGCAATAAGGCTTCGCCAGTGCCGCGAATTATCGGACGTTGCTTATAGGTTTCGACTGTTGGCGGAGCATTTGCCCGAATGATGACGGCATCGGCTCCGCTGTCGATTGACGGCTTAGCAAGTGCGGCGTCCTTCACGCTGGCAAGGACAATATCGGCTTTGCGGGCGTCGATAAGGTCTTGGGCGTCGTCGACGGTGAGCAGTGCCACGTTTAGTTTGTTCGCCCTGATGAAAGTATCTTCGTCCGCCTTCAACGCAACGTCAGCTTCCTGCAGAAGTAGTTGATTGCTCTTGTCGCCGAAGAAGATTACTGACCAACCCTTTAGGAACGGCGGCGGGATAAGTTGATTCAAGAACATGACGGTGCTAAGGACTTTCTATAAGCGACGCAGGCAAAGAACTTCTCTACGCTATCATTGATGACGAGTTCAGCAGGGAAATCATTTTCCGTCAAGACCTTCTGCGATAGCGCGTGATTGCCAACGTCAATATCAATGTGCGCATCGGAGCCAATGATAACTTTCGTGCCGTACTTCTTGCAAGCCGCTAACATGAGCTTAGCATTGTCCGTCGAGCCTACGCGAGGACCTTTGGGCAAGTAGGAGCTGTTGTTGACTTCGAGGAGGACTTTGTTATCAGCGGCGGCACGGGCTACGGCGTCTAGGTCTACGGGGAATCGCGGGTTGTCGGGGTGCCCGATTATCACCACGTGAGGATTGCGCATTGCCCCGATAATCGCCGCAGTATTCTCCGCCACGCTACCCACGTCAATGCATTCTCTGTGCAAGCTGGCAATGCAATAGTCAAGACGCTTGAGAATCTGCGCGGGCAAGTCGGTACTGCCCGAATAGTCGATAATATTCAGCTCCGAGCCCATGACAATCTTTATCCCGTAAGCTGTGCGGGGAATAACCTTGAAGTTCATAAAGTGATAGCTATGCGACACACCAGGGACGCTTGGCGCATGATCAGCAATGCCGAGCAGTTCCAGACCCTTAGCCTTAGCCGTAGCAATACACTCGCCGAACGTGCTATAGGCGTGCCCGCTTGTCGTCGTGTGAACGTGTACATCAAGAACATCTTTCATAAAAAGCCTCCGCTCCTTTCGCCGCGATTATAACACATACAATCTTGCCCGCGCAAAAATTTTCGCTTAGAATGACGTTAAAAACTTTTGAGGAGGAAACGAATGATAATAGCTGATGTGTGTGTTAATGTGGCGGCAAACAGCGTCCGGCAGAACTTTACATACCGCGTGCCCGAACGCTTGAAATATTTATCGGCGGGCTGGCGAGTGGTGATTCCGTTCGGCGCGAAGACTCTTGACGGCTTTGTAATGGAAGTGCAAGAGGTCAGCGACGCTACGACTTTTGACTTTGAACTAAAGGACATAGCCGAGGCAATCGACAAGGAGCCGTGGTTTACGCCGGAAATGATGAACGCGGCGCGTTGGCTGTCGGAGTTCTATTTATGCCCGCTGTCAATGGCAATGGGCTTGTTCATGCCGGGGCGTCGTGGCAAAAGGATTTCCGCACGCTTTGAACGAGTCTTGACGCTTGCTAAGGACTTCGACGAACAGACCTTTAAGAAGTCACCAGCACGCTTACAACTGCTTAGACTTTTAAAGGAACGTGGTGAACTTCGATTGAGCGGGCAAAAAGTTTCGGCGGCGACTGTCAAAGCTTTGGTCGAGGCGGGCTACGTCAAGGTTGAGCAACGACGATTGACACGCGACAGCTATGCCGAGATAAAACCGGTGCCGCGCAGGTTCGAGTTGACGGCTGAGCAAGTCACAGCGATTGAGACCGTTGAACAATCTTTGACGGCGCGGAGGTTTCAAGGGTTCCTGTTGCATGGCGTGACGGGTTCGGGCAAGACGCAAGTCTATATCGAGTTGACAAAGATAACGCGTAGGCTCGGACGGCGTGTGATAATCCTCGTGCCAGAGATTGCATTGACTGGACAAATCGTCGCGAGCTTTAAGGCGCACTTCGACGGTGTGGCAGTGATTCACAGTCGGCTGAGCGTTGCGGAACGTAGCGAGACTTTTCAAAGGATACGCGGCGGCGAAGTCGGCATTGTCATTGGAGCACGGTCAGCACTGTTCACGCCGATTGAGAACGTCGGCTTAATCGTTGTCGACGAGGAACAGGACAATTCTTATAAGCAAGACACGACTGCGCCGCGTTATCGAGCTTGCGTAGTCGCTGAGGAGTTCGCTAAGTTTCACGGGGCGGCAATCGTCTTTGGTTCAGCGACACCGAGCGTAGAGAATTTTTATCGGGCGACGCGTGGCGAACTCATCTTATTAACAATGCCGCGACGAGTGCTGAATAATCCGTTGCCGGTCGTCGAGTGCGTGGACATGCGCGGCGAACTCAAGAGCGGCAATCGTGAAGTCTTAAGCCGGGCACTAGTTGAGCTTTTGAAGAAAACTTTGGCGGACGGTCAGCAGGCGATAATCCTATTGAATCGGCGCGGCTGGTCGACGGTGGTCATGTGCAGAGCTTGCGGGGCAATCGCTAGGTGCGCTGATTGCGGAATGCCGATGACTTATCACGCGGACGGGAAGTTGCGTTGCCACCGTTGCGAAGTCGAAGCCGAGCCGCCGACAGTTTGCCCTGAGTGCGGTTCGCGGCATATAAAATTCCTAGGCACGGGCACAGAGAAATTGGAACGAGCCTTGAAGACTTTCCTGCCGAGCGCGAGAGTTTTACGCATGGACAGAGACTCAACCGGCGGCAAGTTCGGACATAAGAAGATATTAGACGCGTTCGCGGCTCACGAGGCGGATATACTCTTCGGGACGCAAATGGTTGCTAAAGGGCACGACATCACAGGCGTGACTGCAGTCGGGGTGCTTAATGCGGACTCGGCATTGAGCTTTGCAAACTTCAGAGCGGCGGAGAATTGTTTCGCGCTGATAACTCAAGCGGCAGGTCGTGCGGGTCGAGCTGACTTGCCGGGCAAAGTTATCGTGCAAGCTTACAACGTCGGGGCGGCGGCAATTCGTTTCGGTTGCGAGCAGAGCTACGAGAAATTTTTTGCCAGCGAACTTCCTCAACGCAAAGAGGCATACTTCCCGCCGTTTTGTCGACTGGTTAAGCTAATCTTCATGCACAAGGACGAGGCTAAGGCTAAAGACTTCGCAAAGACGATTCGCGACGCGTTCCGCGCTGAGGTGTCCAAAGAAATCTTCGGACCGATTCCTGCGGCAATCGCTAACCTGCGCGGGGTATATCGATTCGTGCTGTTGATTAAGACTGTGGACTTGCCGAGCGTGCGAAACTTCTTGCTTGCTCACGGCTTGCACATGCGCGAAGACATTATAGTTGACATTGACCCGACGACTACTGATTGACTTGACCAAATGCGGTTGATAACTTAAAATAAGCTGAAAAAATTTCGAGGGGTGAAATTGTTTTGGCTAGGAAGATTTTAATCGGCGTGCTGATGATTCTTTTAAGCGCGTCGATTTTTTCTGTGTCGAGTGCAAAGAGAATTCCAGACACGTGGCGGCTTGATGGCAATGCGTCAACCGAGCTTAGGAACTTTCGATTGATGACGGACGATTGGCAAAACACTGTCCGAGGCAAGGAGCCGACTCGTCAAGGTTTGGATAGTCTTCATGCCTCGGCGAGTGCTCAGCCGTCCTTAGCCGCCTTGAAGACGCTTTACGATAAGATTCACACGCTTGACCCTGACGCAAAGATTTTCATGATTGACTTGCGCCAGGAGAGTCACGGCTTTGTGAATTCGTTGCCGGTTAGCTGGTACGTCGAACACAATTCTGCCAATGCAGGCAAGAACACTGCCGAGGTTATGGCGGATGAAGTCAAACGCTTAAACAGTCTGCGCGGAGTGGACACGACCTTTAAACCCTTGGGCAATGCTGATGAGAAAGCCTTCAAGCCGATAACGATAATCCCACGTGTGATTCAGACTGAGCGCGATGCCTCCGAGGCAGTCGGCTTTACTTATGAACGATTTGCGGCGGCTGATATGCAATTCCCTGCGCCCGAACTCGTCGACGACTTTATAATCTTCGTAGCCAACCTTCCGGCGAACGCGTGGTTGCACTTCCACTGCCAAGCAGGACACGGACGCACAACGACTTTCCTTGCCATGTACGACATCATGAGGAACCCCGACTTGCCACTGGAGGACATTTGCAAGAGGCAATACCTCTTGGGCGGCTCAAATCTTCTGCTTGAACCTGAAGGCGACGATTGGTATTCGCAAAAGTCTCGCGACCGTGCAAGAAAGATTCGGCTGTTTTATGAGTTCGTCAAGGGCACGCGGGCTGAGCAAATTGGCTTGCCGTGGTCTGAATGGCTGGAAAAGCAATTAGGAATGAGGAAGTAGGAATGAGGAATTTTTTGCTAATCTGCGCGGCGTTGATGATTCTGCTGACAAGCTCGGCTAAGGCGGCAGACGCGGAATATCTCCTTAACAACGCTGAACTCTATCCGACTTTGACGGGCGCGGACTATTGCGACGAAGTTGTTTGGCAGACGCTCAATCAGATAACCTACGACGGCATGACGACCTACGATAAGGTTTTGGCGTGCTATAATTATCTGGTCGACACCTGCACTTATGGCGATAATGTCTTGAGGCTTGACTTCCAAGAGGATAACGGCACTGCTCGCGCTTACGGAATGTTAGTCGGGCACGTGGGCGCGTGCGATGATTATTCGTGTGCATTCGCGGCGTTGACGAGGGCTATCGGCTTGAACTGCTACACGGTCTATGGACAGACTGCCAGAGCTAACGGCGGCTACACAGGGCATATCTGGTGCGTCATTGCGATTGACGGCGTGGAATACGTCTTCGACCCGCAGATTGACGATAACATTGGCGGCAGTAGTTACTATCGATTCTGCGTGACTTACGACGAGACGCCCGGTTCTTATTATGATTCCGAAGTGCGTTGGGGTTACTTCGAGCCTTTTTATTGATTGGAGACGATTAAGATTAACACGGACGAGCTAGCGAAAAACATTTTAAACACGGTCGGCGGCACGGGCAATGTCCTCTATTCAAACGTGATTCAGGCGACGAACTGTATGACACGCCTAAGGCTTCAGCTGATTGAAAAGAACGATTACATGATTGAGGCGTTGAAGAAAATCGACGGAGTGTTAGGCGTCAACGATGACGGCGACGAGATTCAAGTTATCCTCGGCGTGGGCAGGGCGACGACTGTCACTAGCGCGGTAAATAAGATTCTTGATGCGACAAACACCGTTAAGGTCGGCGAAGTCAGAGTTGGCGACGCTAAGGCTTTGCATGATAAGATTCGCAAGCAGAACGCCACGCCCATTAAGCTGTTCTTCAAAAAGATTTCGAGTATCTTCACGCCGCTGATACCTGGCTTTATCGCATGCGGTCTGATAACCGGCATTGTCAGTTGCATGGTAAAGATTTCTCCCGCGCTTGCCGATGAAAAGGGAATTCAACTTGCAATGGTTGCTGGCAACGCAGTCTTCTGGGGCATGAACTTATTCGTTGGCATAAACGCGGCTAAAATCTTCGACGGCACTCCGATTATCGGCGGTGTACTTGCGGCGTTGATGACGCATCCCGGTCTTGCCGATATAAGCATTTTTAACACACCATTTGTACCCGGACGCGGCGGAGTTATCTCGGTTATAATCGTGGCGGCGTTCGGGGCGTGGCTCGAAAACAAATTGCATAAGCTTATCCCCGAAATGTTCGACCTGTTCTTGACGCCGCTAGTTACAGTGTTAATCGCAGGCGCGGCGGCGATTTTTATTCTGCAACCAATCGGCGGGGCATTATCGGACGCAATCGGCACGGCGGCAACTACGGCAATTCATTCGGGCGGCGCGATAGTCGGATTCATCTTAGCGGGCGTGTGGTTACCTTTAGTCATGCTCGGCATTCATCAGGCAATGACGCCCATTCATGTGGACTTAATCAGTCAATTTGGCGTGACGATTCTTTTGCCGATATTGGCAATGGCGGGAGCTGGTCAAGTCGGTGCGTCAATCGCTGTTTACTTCAAGACTAAGAACAAGTTCCTAAAGAAGACGATAGCTTCAGCGTTGCCAGTCGGTATGATGGGCGTCGGCGAGCCTCTGATTTACGGCGTGACGTTCCCTCTGTTCAAACCGTTTATCGGGGCGTGCATAGGCGGGGCGTTCGGCGGAGCGGTTGTAGCTTCCTTCACGGTCGGGGCGGCGACCCTTGGTATTTCGGGGTTGCCACTTGCCGCCACGACCAATAACATTCCGATTTACTTTGCCGGACTAATCACGGCTTATATCGTCGGCTTTATCGCCACGTGGATTATCGGCTTTGATGACCCACCCGAAATTTAGGAAAGGATAATGTATATGATAATTCTTGATTACGTTCGACAATCTTTCGCAGGTGCGTCCGAAGCTTTATGGCTATTCGATTCAAAAAAGCGGCATTCATGAGGACGGTAGTCTTGCCTACTAGTAAATGTTGAGGAGTGAATGAAATGAGCGAAATTGTATTGCATTACACCCGCGCAGGACACGTGGAGAACATTCATCGGGGCGATGTGGCGGCTGTAAACTGCAAAGGCGAGGTCGTCGCGGCGATTGGCAATGCATATCTGCCGATGTTCTGGCGTTCGGCGGCGAAACCGTTTCAAGCGTTGCCATTCGTGAAAAATGGCGGACTTGAACGCTATAACATAACGGAAGAAGAACTTGCATTGCTAGTATCAAGTCACAGCGGCGAAGAAAATCACGTAAAACTAGTTCGCGGGATATTATCAAAGCTCGGACTCGATGAATCTGTACTAGATTGCGGCGTCGTGCGTCCTATGAGCGGAAAAGCGTTCAAAAAGATAATTGCGGCGGGCGAAAAGGTTTTACCGGTGCATAATCCGTGTTCAGGCAAGCATTCGCAGATAATCGCGCTGTCAATGATGCTCGGAATCGATTACAAAGGGTATATCCGCCCCGACCACGAGGCGCAGAAGGTAATTTTTAAGCATGTGGCGATGGCGGCGCGAATTCCAGAAGAAAAATTGGAGATTGGGATAGACGGATGCGGCGTGCCGGTGTTTTATCTGCCGATTTATAACATGTCGCTGGCATATGCAAGACTTTCGACGCCTAAGCTCGGCGATTGGGGCGAATACGAATTTGCCGCTACGAAAATCCGTAATGCAATGAGTAAATATCCGCAAGTGGTCTCCGGCAACGGCAGAATTGATTTGGCGGTGTCTGAAGTCACAAACGGCAGGATTATCGCCAAAATCGGCTCGGACGCGGTGTATTGTCTGGCAGTAAAGGACGGCGACTTAGGAATCACGTTCAAAATTGAGGACGGCGATTATTCGGCGGTTACTCCAATGACAATCGCGGTTTTGAAGCATTTAAACTTGCTTACAAAGGACGAAGCCGCCGAACTCGATAAAATTTTCCCGCCAGTGCTGAAAAATCATCGCGGCGAAGTCATAGGAACGATTGAAGCGGTCTTTTAAGGCAAAATAAAACGCCCTCCGAACGTGGAAGGCGTTTTTTTTATTCCGCAAGCTTGGTTTGTACATAAATCGCACATTCAAGGCGTTTCTTTTGAATTTCACAGCCAACCTCGTAAGGCGTGCGAATATCCCCGTTAAAAAGCTCGGCATTGGCATGACAACCGCCGCTACAGAAGAATTTTGCCCAACAATCGCGACATTTGGGCTTATTGAGGACGTGCGACTCCCGAAAATACTTCAACCAATGCCGCTTATCCTCCGCCACGCCGTCGAAGATATTTCCGAGCCGATAATTTTCGCGTCCAACGAATTGATGACACGGATAAAGGTCGCCATTCTCCGCCACGGCAAAATATTCGTGCCCAGCCCCGCAACCCGCAAGCCTTTTCGCGACGCAAGGACCATTTGACAAATCAATATTGAAATGGAAGAAGAAAAAACCTTTTCCAGCGCGTTTTCGGGCAAGATAAGCCTCGGTTAAGCGGTCGTACTCGATTTTAATGCGCGGCAAGTCCTCAAGAGTCAAAGCAAGCGGCGAATCCTTCAAAACGACTGGTTCGACCGACAAAATATCAAAGCCTGCGTCGTGAAGGCTCAAAACGTCGGTTGCGAAGTCTAAATTGCGTTTAGTGTAGGTTCCGCGCAGATAATAGTTGTCGCCGCCGCGTTCGTGGACAGTTCGCTTAAAATTCTTCAAAACGCGCTCATAACTGCCGCGCCCGCTGATGTCGGGTCTCATAGCGTCATGAATTTCCTTGCGCCCGTCCAAACTCAGCACCAACGAGATATTATTTTCGTTAAGCCACGCGGAAATTTTTTCGTCAAGCAAAATGCCGTTCGTCGTCAAGGTGAGCTTAAAAATCTTTCCAGTCTCCTTTTCGCGCTGGCGAACGTATTCAGTGACGGCTTTAACAGTTTTGAAGTTAATCAGAGGTTCGCCGCCGAAAAAATCAATCTCGCAATGCTTACGAAGCCCCGAATTTTTTATAATGAAGTCAACAGCCGCCCGCCCGACCTCCTCCGACATGATTGCGCGATGACCGAACGCTCCGCCGTCGCCAAAACAGTATTTACAACGCAGATTACAATCTTGCGCAACCATTAAGCACAGACTTTTAACGACACCACGAGCCGCGAACGTCAAAGGAACGTCAATATCCGGTGCAAAGAGTTCGCCCGCATCAATCAGCTGATGAAGTTCCTCTAAAATCTCGGCGGTATCAGCGTCGGGGTATTTCTTTAGGATTTCAGCGTCGTTAGTGCCGTCGAAGTCGTCAAGTATCCTAAAAGTTGCCTCGTCGATGATATGAACCGCGCCGCTATTCACGTCCAACAAAATAAAATCGTTGCCCTGCTTAAACTTATGAATCATCTTTCCGCCTCCGAATCAAATCTTCACTGCGATAAGCAAAATAATTCTCGTAGAAGTAACTCGCGTCCAAGCCCTTCATGAAAATTTCGCGGTCTTCAATTTTGTCCGTCAATGCGGCGGCAAGCAACTGCTTTATCTCCATGTCGTTTATCGGACTGCGTTCCATTGCCTGCAGATAAGCGTTCTTGTCCACGCGGCTCCAATCAATCACGCGTCCGAGTTCTTGCCGCAACATGTCATCAAGCCAAAGCCGCATACTGCGCCCATTGCCCTCTCTGAACGGGTGCGCAATGTTCATCTCAACATACTTGGCGATTATCTCCTCGAAAGTCCTCTGCGGCATCTGTTCCACGCTAAGGACTGCCTCACGAAGATACAACGCTGACGCAAAGCGGAAGTGCCCCTTGCTGATGTTCTCATTGCGTAGCTTGCCCGCGAAGTCGTTAACGTCCCCGAATAGCCGCCGATGTATGTGCGCCAACTTATCGAACGTCCCCGCCGTCAATCGTCGCAACTCGTCGCCCTGCCATAGTTCAATCGCACGCTGTTTACTGAGCCGTTCTTCCACTCGCGCCAACTCTATCGGATTGTCAAGCTTAAGTTTATTCTTTAGCGTCATTGCGACGCCTCCGAATCAATATCCTGTCGTATTTCTGCTTGCCGTTTATAATGCCGCGATTGCGATTCTTCGGGTCAGTGCGCAACGCCTCGACTGCCGAGCTTAAATCGTTTGATGACGTGTGACCAAGGATTTCAAACTGAGTGGGATTGTACTTGTCGAGGAAAGTAATCGGCACGCCCATCACGCCGAAATAGTCGCAAGGGATAAACGCAGTCTTCGGAACTTCGATTGCGTCATAGTTGTCGTAGTGCGGGAAAAGCTCCGGTTCTTGGGAATAGCGTTTGAATAGCAATATGTCTTCATGCCGCTTAACAATGTCAAGATTCGTGAGCCACAAGCACTGATTCGTTGAAACGATACGTTTGCCCCTTTCGTCAATGCGAGCCTCCGTTCCGTACAGTTCGTAGGTTTCGGGCACGATAAAACCAGAGATTGCACGCCCCATGCCGTAGCCGAGCCAAACTTTGTTCTCTTTAATCAGCGGGAAAATCTCCTTGTAAGTGATGCAGTTGATGTTGCCGATAATGAGGAACTTCTTGTCGTAAGCAATGAGTTGGGCGACGTATTCGCGGAAGAGGCTAAAGGGCGGGTTGGTTACGACAATATCAGCCTCCTTGAGTGCTTCGACGCATTCGGGTGAGCGGAAGTCTCCATTGCCTTCAAGGTACGTCACGACGTTGCGATTGTTCTCCAGCAGTAGTTTAACGTCCGCCAAGTCAGCTGCGCCGTCACCGTTTAAGTCCGTGACTTCCGTGACTTCGAGCTTGATAGCCTGCGTGCGCTTGTCGAAGTGAGGATTATAGTTCTGCGTCCCGAAGAAGTCTAACTCAGTCTGCACAATCGGCGAGCCGGCGTAGCACGTGGCAATTACCTTCCTCAAGCCGAGCTGATTAAAGTAAATCATGAAGTACTTAAAGAAGTCGGATTCGTAAGGGTCGTCGCAGTTGCATAGGACAACCTTATCTTTGAAGTGGTGTCGGTAGTGCCACATCTCGTTTTCAATGTCGCGTATCTGGGTATAGAACTCGTCCTTCTTAGCACGTGACGCCGCGTTTAGGTTTTTATTCTTAGCCATAAGGTCGCCTCAATTCTCATTGTCTGCCAATCGCAATAATTTTAGTTCAAACGGGTCATCGGGCTTAGGCGGAGCGTGATGCTTAGCGATAATCTTTGCCTCTTTGAACAATCCGAGCTTTTGAAGTCTACGTGCGCCGATTTCCGCATGATTATGATAGACGTACAATGCGTGATTGCCATTAAGCTCCAATCGTTCGGCGAATTTCGGCGCAATACTCGTAATCAGCACGGCAAAAATCTTTCCTTTAATCGTCAAATCGCCGGCGCGCCTTCCGGTATCGTGCAAAAGGGCGCATCGAATCAAAAATTCTCTATCGACGCCGCGTTTGTCCTCGATAATCAGCCGTTCGACCGTGTAAGCCGTCCGCAAGCTGTGAACTTGGTCTGCGACGCTCATTGCAAAAAAAATTTTCTGTTCTTCGGCGTTTAGGTGCGTAGAAATATATTTTCCGTCCTCGACGCTAACACGAGCCGTCACAGCCCGAACAAATTGCAAAATCCTTCCAAACACACTCATTGCAAATAAATTAACTCCACACAATTTTTTTCTGCGCAAGACTTCTCAGCGTCGGACTTAGTTTGCGGCGTCAAGGAGACTTCAACGACTTTATCAGCCGCCCGAAGCTGTGCCGCCCGTTTAATTGCCGCGTCCTCGAAGCCTTTAGCGTAACTTAGATAAAAATCTTTGGTTTGCAAGTCTTCAGCGACGTTTTGGAACTTACGAGCGTCCAAAATGCGTTCAATGCCCAGTGCAAAGCCGGTAGCAGCCCTTGCCGCGCCGAAATCGCTAAGCATGTTGTCATATCGACCGCCGCCCGCCAAAGAATAGCCCACGCCAGGCGAATAAGCCTCAAAGACCATGCCCGTATAGTATTCAAAGTCGCGAATCAAGCCGAGGTCGAAAGTAATCTTGTCTGCGACGCCGTAGACCTCAAGCAAGCGATAAATTTCCGTCAAGTTGTCGATTGCCCGCCGCGAACGTTCGTTATTAGCGATTGATTGAGCCGCTGACAATATTTCTTTGCCGCCTTGAAGGGTTGGAATTAATTTTAAGGCATCGTCGACGTTCAAATTGTCCAAAGCAACAATGTCATGGCGTTCGATTGCTGATTTAACCTCGTTTTGCACGTCCGAAGGCAGATTAGCCATTAATCCGCCCGCGAAATCGACTTGCCCTAAGCAAATCTTGAAATTTTCCAGTCCGGCGACGTTCAAAGCCTGCGCGGCGAGTAAAATTACTTCAGCATCGGCAAAAGCGTTAGATATTCCGATAAGTTCGACGCCCGCTTGATAGAATTCGCACTGACGCCCCGGCTGATTGGTTCTGAAGCGGAAAACGTTCGTATTGTAAGAGAGTTTTATTGGCGTCGGCGAATCTTTCAGGCGACTGACGACCAATCTTGCAATCGGCGTAGTCATTTCGTGCCGCAGGGCAAGCGTTCGGTTGTTTCTGTCGAACATTTTAAATAAATGCGGCTCCTGCGCCCGTCCGCTTGAAGTAGTCAAAGTCTCAAGGTATTCCATCGTCGGAGTAACGACTTCATCATAGCCGAAGCTCGCGAACAGCTTAAAGATTTTTTGTTCGACTGCCCGTTTAGCCGCCGCCTCCCGTGGTAGAAAGTCTCGCGTGCCGTAAGGCGTCTCTAAAAGTCCTGTCATAAGAAAACCTCCTTTAGCGGCGTAATTCTACAAGAGAAATTTATTTTGGGCAAGCGGGCATGAATTGACGCAAAAATTTTTTCAAGGTACAATGCGGGCAATGAATCATTAACGGAGGTTTGAGCTATGGTTAAGAAGGTTTTCACGGCGGCATTGCTCTTGATGATGTTGCTGGTGACTGGTTGCGGCGCAGGAGATAATCCTACTGATACGGAAGGCAAGAAGAACAATAAGCCTGGCACTAGACTTGTCATTTACACTTCAATGAAGGAATCACTAATCGGCGGTATCGTCGAAGGTTTCAAGGCGAAATATCCTGACATTGACGTTGACTGGCAATCGGCTGGTGCGGGCAAGATTATGGCGAAGCTTGAAGCCGAACGTCAAAGCGGACATCTCATGGCGGACATCATCTGGACAAGCGAAGTGCCCGACTTCTATCAAATGAAGAACGAAGGCTTGCTCGAACAATACAAGCCAATAGTCTTCGACGAGCTGTTGAATCCCTTTGACGACTACGACGGCTCGTTCACTGCCGCGAGGCTGGGCACGCTCGGTATCGTCATCAACACCAATAAAGTTACGACGGAGCCGACAAGTTGGGAGACGATTGCCACTGACCCAACTTATAAAGACGCGTTCGGCATTGCTGACCCGGCGTTGAGTGGCACGGCGTTCATGAGCATTGCTTTGCTTGAAAAACAATTCGGCTGGGATTATATCGTTCGACTGCACGACAATGGCGCGACAAAGAGTAAAGGCTCCGGACGCGTCATTGATGACACTGCCGACGGTGTGTTGAATGCTTGCCTTGGCGTCGACTACATAACCGCTGGCAAGATTGATAAGGGTGCGCCGCTTAAGATGATTTATCCTCACGAGCTGTTGATGGTTCCCAGTCCCGTCGCAATCTTCAAGGACGCCGAACATAAAGACGCCGCTAAAAAGTTCGTCGACTATCTCTTGACCCAAGAGGCTCAGCAAAAGGTCGCTGAGGCTGGCACGGTTCCTGTCCGCCGCGATGTCACTATGCCCGAACGTTACAACTTGCCTCAGCCCGAAGACGCCCTTGCCAACGGTATCAAGATTAATTATTCTGACGTTCTCGCCAACAAGGACGATACGATTAAGAAGTTCTCTAACCTGTTCAAATAAAAGTTGCCCGACTACAACAAAGAAGACCGCTCCACTTTTGGAACGGTCTTTTTGGTTTCGTATTAAGTAAAGCGGTTAAGCTCCTTCAACGCAAGCCGTATCAGCTGTTCGGTTGAAGAGTTCTTTGGCGCACGATTGAACACCGCAAGTATCTCCGCCGACGTGTAGCCCAAAGCCTCAAGAGCCTCTGCGGCGTCGTCTTGTGCAGTCGATTGACTCTGCGCGGGTTGGAAGTCTTGAGCCGTGAAACTTTCGGCGAGTGATTGAACTTTGTCCTTAATCTCTAAAAGAATTCGTTCAGCAGACTTCTTCCCGACGCCCGGCAGTCTCATTAATGTCTTGAGGTCTTGAAGTGTCACGGCGCGTGCGAAGTCCGCCGCAGAGATTTTCGACACGATGGCAAGGGCACTTTTCGCGCCGATACCCGATACCGTCAACAGCAACTCGAACAGCTCGAACGCCGATTGATTCTTCATGCCGTAGAGGGTTATTGCGTCCTCCCTAACCGCCGTATGGATAAAAAATTCCTCCGCCGAACCCAATGTCAGAGCTTGCCGCGTCGAGGTGTCGACGAAGACTTTGTAGCCGACGCCGTGCACGTCGAGGATACACGCCTCGTCGAAGAGGAATTTAACTTTGCCGCTCAAGTAACCAATCATTGCTCACGTCTCCAAAAAGTTTCTTCGTGCTAAGCTGTTCGCCTCGTAGCCTGCCGCGATTGAGATTGCTAAAGCGTCCGCCGCGTCGTCAGGCTTGGGAGGCTCGTCAAGGTTCAAAAGCTTTGTGACCATGTAGATGACTTGCTCCTTAGTCGCGCCGCCGTAGCCCGTGATTGACTGCTTGACCTCGTTAGGCGTAATTTCTATCACGTCCAGATTATTCTGCGCCGCACACAACATGACAACACCGCGAGCTTGCCCGACGGGTATCGCAGTCGTTGCGTTCTTGCCGAAGAAAAGCTTTTCAATGCCCATGACTTGTGGGCGGAACTCCTTAATCAGCGCGTCAAGCTCCGTGTGAATCTTCAACAGCCGGTCTTGCATGAGTGCCTTAGGGCTGGTGGTTATCACTCCGAACCGTTTAGCTTGAAGTTGTCCTTGCAGGTGTTCGACTAAACCAAAGCCGCAAATCGCCGAGCCAGGGTCAATGCCTAAGGCGAGCATTAATCGAACTCGTAATTGCCGTAGACGTTCTGAACGTCATCATCTTCGTCGAGGGCGTCAAGGAGCTTTTGCATTTTCTCCGCGTCCTTATCGGCAAGGGCAACGGTCGTATCAGGGACTTGCGTTATCTCAGCGGAGGCAGTCTCAATTCCCTTTTCGGCAAGGGCGGCTTCAATCGCGTTGAAGTCTTCGGGGGCGGCGGTTATCTCGAAGGACTCGTCGTCCGCCTCGAAATCTTCTGCGCCCGCGTCCATTGCGATTTCCATTAACGCATCCTCGTCGTCGAAAGTCTCCTTGTCGACCGTGAAGACTGCTTTTTTCTTGAACATCCACGCAACGCAACCGTTCTCGCCGAGATTGCCGCCGTGTTTGCTGAAGATATGCCGAATGTTAGCCGCCGTGCGATTGCGATTGTCCGTCAAGATGTCTAGCATGAGAGCTGCGCCGCCCGGACCGTAGCCCTCGTAAGTAATCTCTTCCAAGTTCGACGCGTCGGAGGCTCCTAAGCCTTTTTGAATGGCACGATTGATATTGTCCTTGGTTACGTTGTTAGCCTTAGCCTTCGACAGCGCAAGCTTAAGGCGCATGTTGCCGGTCGGGTCTGAGCCGCCCATCTTTACGGCAATGGTTATCTCGCGGCTAATCTTAGTCGTCATTGCCCCGCGGATAGCGTCGTTAGCTCCCTTCTTGCGTTTAATCGTCGCCCACTTTGAATGTCCTGACATATTACTTGCCTCCTACATAACGATAAACTTCCGTCCAGCCTCTGCCTTGTGCGGGATAAAAATCAATCTCGCCGCCCTGGTCGCCAGTCTCATAACGCCCTAGCCCCGTCGGATTGTTCACGCCGCGTGCCTCAACCGTCATGCCGTCGCCGATATAAATTGCCACGTGGAATTGTGGTCGGCAAAGAATATCACCGCGTTGAAGATTGTCCGCGACTTCAGCCCACGAATACTTAGCCCAGCCGCCGTCAATGCTTAAGTCGTCCCAAATCGTATCAGCGTCGCCCGAATACTGTCTGCCGTTGTAGAGGTTCATGTACTTGGGATTGCGGTGCCAGTTGTCGATTATGTTAAAGCCCGCTTGATTGAACGCGTGATAGACCAAAGACGAGCAATCATAATCGGGACCTTCGCGCGAACCGGTGTAGGGGTGTGACGGCGTAGCATTCTCCGCGCCCTGTGAATAGCCGTGCGTGTCGTCCTTAGCAATCTCAATCGCCCACTCAACAGCGGATTCAACGCGAGAATCAATCGCCTGCGCGGGCGTCGTAGTCAAAGTCATAGCAATCACCGCCGCCATAAAAATTTTCCTCATGCATTGATCACCCTATAAAACTTCTTCTTGCCCTTGCGAATGACTGCTGGGAAGTCGTCGGCTTGCAGGACGTAATCGGCGTCGGAAACTTTTTTATCGTTGAGTGTCAAGCCGCTCTGACTGATGAGCCTACGTCCTTCCGATTTGGATTCGATGACCTTGACGGAGGCGAGCACGTCCAGAAGTTTCTTTCCTACGGCGTCGAGGACTTCAACGGTCGGCATGTTCTCGGAGCTTTGACCTGTAAAAATTTCTGCGGCGGACTTCTGAGCTTGATTAGCGGCGTCTTCACCGTGAACAAGCTTTGTCACCTCGTAAGCAAGAACTTGTTTAGCCTCGTTAATCGCGGAGCCTTCCAAGGAGCTAAGGCGGTTAACCTCTTCCATTGGCACGAACGTCAGCAAGCTAAGGCAAGTCTTAACGTCCGCATCGTCGACATTGCGCCAGTACTGATAGAAGTCATACGGCGAAACTTTATCAGCGTCTAGCCAGAGTGCACCGCCAGCAGTCTTGCCCATCTTCGAGCCGTCAGACTTGAGCAATAGCTTGTTCGTCAAACCATAGGCGGCGCGTCCTGTCTTGCGTCGAGTGAGTTCCACGCCCGCGATAATGTTTGACCATTGGTCGTCACCGCCCATTTGCAAGACGCAATCATAGTCGCCGTTGAGCTTGTAGAAGTCGTAAGCCTGCATGACCATGTAATTGAATTCAAGGAACGTCAAGCCCTTGTCCCAGCGTTGCTTATAACATTCGGCGGCGAGCATGCGATTAACCGTGAAGTGTGCGCCGACTTCGCGGAGTAGGTCGATATAGCCGAGCTTGCGGAGCCAATCGCCGTTGTTGACCATTAACGCCTTGCCGTCGCTGAAGTCGATAAAGCGTTTCATCTGTTCCTTGAAGCGTTCGCAGTTGTGTTCGATAACGTCATCAGTCATGACCTTGCGCAAGTCACTTCGTCCAGAGGGGTCGCCGATTGTGCCGGTGCCGCCGCCCACTAAACATATCGGGCGATGTCCTGCGCGTTGCATGTGAGCCATTGCCATTAGCGCGATAAAATGTCCGGCGTGCAAGCTGTCAGCGGTCGGGTCGAAGCCGATATAGAACGTGACCTTCTTAGAGCCAAGCAATTTCCTAACTTCCGCCTCGTCGGTGCACTGGGCAATAAAGCCGCGTTCCGTCAGCGTGTCGAATACGTTTTCCATTGAGTTTAACTCCTCCTTTTGCGCGATTATAGCACGGATTAATTTTGCTTGCAAAAAGCAGGAAAATTTTATCGGCGGCAGAATCACGCTGTAGATTTTCTTTGGAGTGATGAACTTGGCAATACTTTCTACAGACACAAAACGATTCCTCCGCCGCATAGACTTTACGCTTTTATTGGCGGCGGTGGCGATAGTGATATACGGGCTTGTAATCATCTCAAGCGCGACGCATATCAACACGCCCGGCGAAGAGCGTTTCTGGTATGTGCAAAGGCAAGGAGTCTTCGCGCTCGTCAATGGAATACTCGCGATATTTTTTATGAACTTCGACTATCGCGGCCTAAGTCAGCACGGCAATAAACTTTACGTCTTCAACCTGATAATGCTGGTGGCAGTCATGCTGTTCGGACACGCGGCATTGGGTGCACAGCGTTGGATACAAATAGGACCCATTAGCCTGCAACCTTCCGAGTTCTCTAAGCTCATCATGATAATCTGCATGGCGTCGATATTGGAAGAGCGAATGGGTCGCCTTAACACAATTCAAGACCTGTTGCCAATCGCGGCTTACGTCGGCATTCCGTTTATCTTGGTGCTTAAGCAACCGGACTTAGGAACGTCGCTTGTCTTCATGGCGATATTCTTTGGCATGGTGATTGCGTGCGGTATGCCCTGGCGTATCTTCTCGCTGATAATTGTCGTGGGCATAGCGATGTTCCCTGTCTTATGGCAATTCATGAAGGACTATCAAAAGATGCGGATTATGGTCTTCCTTGACCCGAATGTTGACCCACTAGGCTCTGGCTATCATATTATCCAATCCAAGATTGCAATCGGTTCAGGCTTGATGTTCGGCAAGGGTTTGTTCGAGGGCACGCAAAGTCAGCTGAACTTCTTGCCGGAGAATCACACGGATTTTATCTTCGCGGTCGTCGGTGAGGAACTCGGCTTTGTCGGAGCAGTCGTGCTACTGCTGTTATATCTGATTGTCTTTTGGCGCGGGCTAACGATTGCTAAGGAAGCCGGCGACGTATTCGGGCGGTTGCTTGCCGTCGGGATAACTTCAATGCTTGCCTTCCATGTGCTTGTTAATGTCGGCATGACGACTGGAATTATGCCCGTGACTGGTATCCCCTTGCCGCTGATGAGTTATGGGATAAGTTCTCTGACGACGAATATCCTAGCGATTGCAATCCTCTTGAATATCAACATGCATAAGCAAAAGTTCCTGTGGTGACTGACGATGAAAAATCTTTTTGAACTGATGAAGCCTGCCCGATATACCGGCGGCGAATTTAATAGCGTGATAAAAAACTTTCAGGCGGCGGCGTGTCGGATAGTGCTTGCCCTGCCCGATGTGTATGAAGTCGGCATGAGCAATCTCGGCTTAGCGATTCTGTATTCAATCCTCAACAGACGGTCGGATACTCTCTGCGAACGCGTCTATGCTCCGTGGACTGATGCCGAAGCCGTCATGCGCAATGAAAATCTTCCGCTGTTCGCTCTTGAATCTAAACAAGCCGTCCGCAACTTCGACTTCGTGGGATTCTCCTTGCAGTACGAGATGATTTATACCAACGTCCTCAACATGCTTGACCTTGCGCAGATAACTTTGCACGCCAACGACCGTAAAGGCGACGAGCCATTTGTTATCGGCGGCGGTCCTTGCGTTTATAACGTCGAGCCTGTCACGGACTTCTTTGACTTCTTCATTGTCGGCGAGGCTGAAGAGGTCTTCAGCGAAGTCGTCGACGTGTTCAAGGCTTGGAAGACTTCAGGCAAGGTCGGCGGGCGTCAAGGTTTCCTTAAGCAGTTGCTGAGCGTCAAAGGCGTCTACGTGCCGAGCTTTTATGAGCCGCTTTACAGTGGAAGAAACTTTATCGGGCTGAAGACCTCGGAGGCTCCGCGCACAATCTTAAAGCGTGTGGTTAAAGACTTCGACGCGACGCCGAGTGTTGAACGTCCTGTTGTGCCGTTCATGGAGATTGTTCACGATAGGGCGATGCTTGAGCTGTTCAGAGGTTGCAGTCGAGGCTGTCGATTCTGTCAAGCGGGCATGACTTATCGCCCCGTCCGCGAACGTAAGGAAGAGACCTTGCGAGCCTTAGCGCGTCGACTGATTGACTCAAGCGGCTGGGACGAGATTTCCTTAACGTCACTAAGCTCCGCCGATTACTCCTGCCTTAGGCGACTGATTGACGACTTGCAAAGCGACTTCCGCAATGAGCGCGTGAGCTTTAGCTTGCCGAGCCTGAGGATTGATAGCTTTTCGATTGAGCTAGCTGAACGTGTCCAAAGTGTGCGCAAGAGCGGCTTGACCTTCGCGCCGGAGGCGGGCACGCAACGACTTCGCGACGTGATTAACAAGAACGTGACTGAAGAAAACCTCCTCGACAGCTGCGCGGCGGCGTTCGCGAAAGGCTGGAAGGCGGTTAAGCTTTACTTCATGCTTGGCTTGCCGACGGAGACTGACGAAGACATTGTAGGCATTGCCGACCTTGCGCAGAAGGTCGCGAGCTTGAAACGAGGCGTCAAGGTGACAATCAGTGTAGCGTGCTTCGTGCCTAAGCCGTGGACGCCGTTTCAATGGGCGGCGCAGATTTCAGCAGAGGAGTTCGAGCGGCGTCAACAACTTTTAAAAAGCCTCATCACTAATCGGGCGATAACCTACAACTATCACGACGCGAAACTTTCCGTGCTGGAGGGTGCGCTTGCTCGTGGCGACAGGCGGCTTGCCAAAGTCATAGAGACGGCTTGGAGGAATGGCGCGAAGTTCGACGGCTGGTCAGATTTGTTTAAGCCTGATGTATGGTCGGCGGCGTTCGAGGCTTGCGGCATTAATCCCGAAGACTACAGCGGGCGCGAGCGTGACTTTTGGGAGCCTTTGCCGTGGGAGCACACGTCGCCGGGCGTTGATAAAAGTTTCTTGCTTGCCGAGTGGGAAAAGTCTCAAGCGGGAGAGACTACGCGAGATTGTCGGCGGACAAGCTGTACAGGTTGCGGCGTGTGCATGAATTTGGGCGCAAGCGTCGTTGACTTCGCTAAGGAAAAACTTCCGCCGCCTGACGATTCACTAGTCCCCAGTCCCCAGTCCCTTGTCCCTACGAAGTATCGCGCACAGATTCGCAAGGGCGCGTCGATTGCCGTGCTAAGTCATCTGGATTATATGAACGTCTTCATGCGGGCGTTGCTAAGGTCGAAGTTGCCAGCCGCCTGGAGCGCGGGCTTCAATCCGCATTTAAAAGTTTCGTTCGCGACGGCGTTGGCAGTCGGTGTGACCAGCGATTGCGAGTATGTCGACTTTGAATTGACTGCGCCCGTTGCCGAGTTCGTCGTTGCTAAGAGATTGAACGCTCAACTGCCCAGAGGCGCGGAGATTGTCCGGCTAAAAAGATTACGCGGCAAGCCAAAGCCGGTGATGTCGCTGGTTGACTTGTCGCGCTATGAAGTTCGCTTGCCCTTCGACGAAAAACTTTTGCCCGCCGCGCAGGTTGCCGCTAAGGACTTCAACGCCGCGCCCCAAATAAACTTCACGCGAACCACTCCGAAGAAGTCACGCGAGCTTGAACTAAAAAAATATCTCGCCGAACCCGTGACGTTATCGCAGGCGGGCGGCGAGTTGCTGATACGATTTGCAGTTAGGATTTTCTCTGACGGGAGCCTTAAGCCCAGCGAGGTCTTGCACGTCTTGCACGAACGCTTTGACTTCCCCGCCGACGTGTCGACCGCGCAGATTAATCGGACGGCTCTGCTTTGCAAGGGCAAGAACCTCTTAGACGTTTAATTCATAGCTTTGACGTGCCGCTCAATGAACTTTATCTCCGCCGCCGTCAAGCCGTACTTAGCATACAGTTGCTTATCAACATCGCCGCCCCAATCAATGTCGCTCGTCGCCGTGAAGTCTTGCAACGGAACCTTTGCCCACGTTGCCGGCGGATTGTCCTGCGTGACTTTGAGAATGCCCAACATGACGCGGCAAAATTTGCTCCTTATGTAGGCTATGCAAGAGTCCGCCTCCACCCGCGTATCGAACGCTCCGACGCTCATAAACGTCTGGGTTGCGCCGACAAGCGGCGAGCCGACAAGCGGCGTACTAACTACTTCACCCAACGCACCAGACCCATTGGCTTTTGGAATTAAAATCTTCCACTTGTCTAACAGCGCGGGGGCGTTCACATAGTCGCGGCGAATCCACCTGTAAACCCGATTGTTTTTTATCAAGCCGAGAATCTTAGCGTATTCGTGTCCGTCGTCTGGTTTAGTCGTAAAAAATAGTTCTGGCACACGGTCAAAGATATTTGTGCGTAAAGCGTTGTCGTCAGGCTTTTGAAGTTTGCTAAGCAGTTCAGGACGTTCGCTGAAAAATTTTTCCGACAGCTTGTAAGCTATTGGCGTGTAAATAATTTCGCTAAGCGGGCGGAAGTTCGGATTATCGACAACAACCTTTTGATGAATGGTCTTGAGTTCGTCAAAAGGAATGAACGTTCCAATCGCTCCAAAGTACTTAGTCTCGTCGCGAAGAGTGATAGCCACGCCGCCTTTGATGTCCACGCCTTTAAAGTATTTAGTTGCCTTGGGCGCGTAGTCGATAACCTTCAAGTGCGGGTCGCTTAGCATACGTTGATTGAAATCTTTAGTTGTCTGCCCCGCATTGAACAGGAACCGCGCAGGAGTGATTAACTCCACCTTAACGCCGACCTTATAAGCCGCCTCCATGAATTTATCGTAAACGGGCGGTTGCCTAGCGTTGTCGTCCTTTTCTTCTTGATAGGGCGGGTTGCCGATAACGTAATCAAATTTCATGTCAGTGCCTCCTAAAAAGAATTCGTCGCCGGTATTCCAATCAGTCGCCTCGAACAAGCTCAACTGCGCGGACGGCGGGTTTAAAATGTCAATGCGTCCAAAGTTGCGGCTGATAATCTCGGCAAGCTCCTCAAGCTCGGCGGCGGTGATGTCTTCTACAAACTCGGCAACAGTCAGCAAGACATTGGCGCGGGCAATCAACAAGCTGTCGTCCTGCAGTTCGTAGCCGTAGACGCTCTGAACGATACGGCTTGCCCACGTGAACTTGTCAGCGTTGGCGGGCATAAGTCTTAGCTTCCTGTCGAGGATACCGGTTCTTTGGTTGCGGGCGATGATGTCTCCTGATTCTGCGTCATAGCGATTGGTGATAAAGGGAGCCTCGCCGCAAGCAATCTCCAGCCACGTTGAATCAATGCGTTCGTCGTCAAGGGCGTCAATCATCTGCTTAACGACGTGGCTCGGTGTGAAGACTTCAGCGATTGTCCTCTTGCGCAAAAACTTTTCGGCGTCGTCTTTAAGTGCTCGCGGTCTAGGCAACTCATCAACCTTCAAGCCGCGTGACAGTATCGGCAAGACGTTCTTAAGCGGCGGCGCGTTAAAGTCAACCATAAAGTTCCTCCAACAACTCGTCAAGCTTATCATCTTTGACGGCGGCTAACGTGTCGGCTCGTCGGAAGTGATGCTTGGCGATTTTGATTCCGAAGCCCAAGATATAGTTCGTGGCAATGCGGTAGATAATCTCGGTGGGAGCCACGCCATAAACCTGCGCGGCGAATATGTGATTCAGCCGGTCAGCCTTGTCTGGGAAAAGTTCTTTGAGGCGCGGGCTACGATAAAGCCGCTTGACAATCTCGGCAATGAACAAGCCCGACTTCATGTACAAATCGATAAAAGTCCTGTTCGGGTCGTCGAAGCAATCGGGGCTATTCTCCTCCAATCCCGCAAGCATTTGGTCAACAGTCTCGCGTGGCGTGAATATCTGATTGGTCTTCTGCGGCGGGATATAGTCGAAGATGTCCTCGGTGCGCGTCTCGTCGAAGTAGTCAGCAAGGTTGCGGCGCAGGTTCAAGAACTCCTTAACCGAATCATCAAAGGTCACAGCGTCAAAGAGATTGCCCTCGTCGCGAAGATAGCGGAACTCGTCAAGGGAAATGCTCGTAAGCTCTCGGAAGGCGTCATCGGGAATAATCTTATCGAACGTGGCAAGCGTGGCAGGATTATCAATGTCGCCGTAAGCCATGAGGAACGCGGGTATCGTCCTAGAAAAGCCGCGCACTCTGTCGCGTATGTCATCTTCTACGGAATCCTTCTCGCGCTGTTGAGTCTTCGTCTCGACGTGTTCGACGGTCTCTTCCTCGGCGGACTGCATGAAGTCATTGAGCTTGGTCGGCAACTCGGCTTGGAAGGTCTCTATAGCCTCTTGCTGACGGCGGTCAAAGTCGGCGTTGATGACTTCGGCGGGACGTTCGCCGCGTGCCAATTCAGCTTGCCGCTTGCGTTCAATGTCTAACTGGTCAAGCTCGTGGCTCTTGAAAGTCTTCGTGACTAAGGTCTCCGCCCGCTCCTTGAATTGCCGCTCCAACTTATCGCGTTCCTTCTTAGCAAAGTCCTTGCCGTAATTCTTCTGCGCAATGTCCAGCGAAGCTTTAATCTCGTTCTTGAGAAATTTTTTAGCGGCTTGCGCAGTCGGCTCCACGTCGGTATAAACCTTATCGCCAAAGATATCAGCCGTTCGACCAATGACATATTCAGGCGGCAAGGCAATATCTCCGTCGTCGTCGAGGAAAAGATTTGCTTTGGCGTCTTGAACCTCGGCTTGCAGATTAACTTCCTTGACGGCTGGCAACTTGGCAATGATGTCGACAACTTCAGCTGAAGCGTTGAAGACGTGCGAAATGTTTTGGAAGAGGAAATCGCTCATGAAGCCGCGCCTCACGACTTCCACCGAACGAATCTTGCGCGGGATAGACAAAACCTTTTCGGCGTCAAGCTCAATCAGTTCGCCTCGTTCGTCCTCGCCGATGACTGGGAAGAAGTTTAACAGCTCGCGGATATTTTTTTGCCGCGCCAACAAGTCACCACGTCCGCCGCTCGTGTCGCTAGCTAAATCATTCGCGAACGCCTCGAAGATAATCAGCGTGCGTGCCGGGTCGAAGTCGAAGACGTAAGCATTTTCTTTGCGCAAAAAGTTTTCGCCGCGACGGAACAGGCAAGGGTTTTGTGCACGGAAAGCCGCTTGCATGTAAAGCGCGGGGCTTTTGACGTTCGCTAACATCAAGACGCCCGTCCACTCCGGAATCGTCACGCCAGTCGTCAGCTGTCCAACGGAAAGCGTTATCGTCCGTTCGTGAGTCTTAATCGCCGCCGTAACTTTGTCGTAGGATTTCTTGTTCTCGTCGTCGTCATCAATCTTACCGTCGCCCGCCGCCAAAATAATTTCGTAGTCGCGGAAGGTCGGGTGCTTTTTAAATTTCTCGGCAAGGGCGCGGGCACTGTCAACGCGATTCAACAGCCAAAACGTATGCCGCAACTCCTCGCGCAGTTCGGGCGTAGAGAACGGAAATTTTTTCTGAGTAGTCAACGCGTCCAAGAACTTATCAACCGACGAATCATAAACGAACTTGCCCTTTTCCGTCTTAAAGAACTCGTTCAGGTCAAAGGCATACTCAACCGACGTGCCGTCAAGCTCAATGCCACGTTCCAACACGTCGCGGACAATCTCTGACATCTGATAAGTATAAAGATTCAAGCGCGGCAACTCGGCGTAGGGATTATCAAGCTCGGTATCGTCCCAAGAAGTTTTCTTCTGCTGTTCGTCGACATAAGTCCAATTAAAAATCGCCGCTTGCTCAAACTTGTTGTTAGCCAGAGCCTTAAACGGCGTGCCCGATAAATGTAACGTGAACCGACGCTTAATCCTGTCGAAGGCAATATCCGTCTTGAAAGTATCAACTCCCTCGTGCGCCTCGTCGACAACCAAAATATCCCACGTCATGTCCGCGACCTCGTCAAGCTTATCGAACGTGCCGCCGAAGTATTTTGAGCCTTTTAAGTCTTGCAAGCTCACGAACTCAATACAGCGGGCGTTATCATTATTAAGTAGCTCGTTCCGATAATCTGCGCGGCTTAAGACGTAAGGTTTGCCCTTCAAGGCGTCGACCTCACTGACGAAGAGCCAATCGCTACCACCCAAAAACTTTTCGTAGTCATCGTACCAGGAATTAGCTATGGCGGGGCGATTAGTGACGATAAGGACGTTTAGCGCGTCCGTCCGATTGCACAAGTCATAAGTTGCAAGCGTCTTGCCGAAGCGCGGCTTGGCATTCCAAAGGAACTCGCCGCCCTCGTGCTCACGAAAATATTTCAACGTAGCCGCGACCGCCTCGGATTGTTCCTCGCGCAAGCTGTAAGGTATCGCCGTCGTGTTCTTCAATATGCCGCGATTAGTCCTGAACGTGTAAAAGTGTTGCCGCGAATCTTCGCCCGTGACTTTGAACCATTCTTTACCTTGTTCCTTCTCGACGCCGACTTTGCACAAGTAAGCATGAAAGGCACCGTCTTTGAACGGAGTATAGCTGCCGTCTTCAAAGACCGCGTTGCCTTTCCATTCCAAGTGCCAACGAATATCAGCCGTGCGCGTCTGCTCATTTATCCTCGTCTCAACGTCGCGTTCAGTGTAGCCAATCTTCGTCCAGCCCTCGTGATACGTAACTCCCGGCGTCGTATACGCGTAAATCATCGGCGTGACTTTGTGCGCGGTGTTTATCTTAATCATTCCAAGCCCTCCAAATAAACTTTGACCGCCTCGACGAACTCGACCGCGTGCTGATATTGTTCCTCCGCCTCTTTACGTGAAGCAATGAAGAAATCCTCATAATCTTTTTGAAGTCAATTTCTTCCTCCGCCAACAAAGCACGCACCGCCGTAAAGATTGCGTAATACGAACGGTTAATCGAATCCCTAAAATGCCCGCTGTCTATCATCTCTTTAGATACTATAACGCGCTCGGCGGCAAGCTCCAAACGATATTTAGTGTACTCATTCAAGGCGTATACCCTCCTTGCGTATGTTCTTGTAGTAGCCCGATACGTTTTTATATCTTTCAAAGTCGGCGGCGGGGATTGCAGTCGGCGAAGTCAACACGTCAAATTCCAAATCAATCTTATCTACGTCCTCCCACAACTGCCAACGCTTATTTTGAACGTCCAGCCGCTCGCCCTTGACTATCGCCGCGAAATCAATATCCGAGTCCTCGTCGTAATCGCCGCGGGCATAGGAGCCGTAAAGATAAATCGCCTCTATCGCGTCGCCGTATGCCCTGCGATATGCCGCCACCACCCGCCGACAAATTTCATCCATATTCGCCATTGCGTTCATTCAAATCATCTCCTTAACGTGCGTTTCAATGAAGTTTATCTCCGTCGCCGTCAAATCGTACTTAGCATACAGCTGCTTATCAACGTCGCCGCCCCAATCAATATCGCTTGCCGCCGTGAAGTCTTGCAACGGAACCTTTGCCCATGTCGCCGCAGTATTGTCTTGCGTGACCTTCAGGATACCGAGCATAGCCCGCGCAAATTTACTCTTGATATACTTTAAGCAAGCGTCCGCTTCCGCCTGCGTATCGAACGCTCCGACTGTTATATAAGTCTCCGTATTGCCGACAAAGGGGCAACTGATAACGGGCTTGCCGATAAGCGGCGTAGGTATAACTTTGCCAATGGCTCCCGAACCGTTTGATTTGGGAATTAAAACCTTCCATTTATCGAAAGGCTCAGGGTGTGTCACGTAATCACTGCGGAACCATTTGCAAACACGTGCGTTATCTTGTCGTCCGTAAATTTGAATGTATTCGTTGCCGTCATTGGGCTTGGCGTCGAAAAAGATTTCCTTCAGCCGTTCAAAGATATTCGACCTTAAAGCGTTGTCATTGGGCTTTTGAAGTTTGCGAACCAGTTCAGGGCGTTCGCTGAAAAATTTTTCCGACAGCTTGTAAGCTATTGGCGTGTAAATAATTTCGCTAAGCGGACGGAATCGCGGATTGTCAATGCAAACCTTTTGATGAATGGTCTTTAGCTGTTCAAAGGGAATGAACGTACCAATCGCTCCGAAGGTCTTAGTCTCGTCGTGAAGGGTGATAGCCACTCCGCCTTCTATGTCGACACCTTTAAAATATTCCCTAGCGTCGAACTTATAATCAATAACCTTGAAGTGCTCGTCGCTTAGCATACGTTGATTGAAGTCTTTAGGCGTGCCGCCCGCGTCGAAGAGGAACCGCGCAGGCGTGATTAACTCGACCTTAACGCCGACCTTGTAAGCCGCCTCCATGAACTTATCGTAGACTGGTGCCTTGCGAGATTTATCAATGCCGTTGTCTTCTTGATAGGGCGGGTTGCCGATAAGGTAATCAAATTTCATGCTGTTCCCTCCGAAAGTAAATTTTCTGCCGCCGCCTTGCCAATCGATAATCTGCGGCGCGAACAGTCCATTATCCTTTGTGCCGTCGTGCTGAAAGAAATTCCAGGCGATAATCTCGGCAAGCTCCGCCAAATCGCTATCGTTGAAGCCGTCGACGAACTCGACAACGGTCAGCAAGACATTGGCGCGGGCAATCAACAAGCTGTCGCCTTGAAGTTCGTAGCCGTAGACGCTTTGCACAGCCCGCTTAGCCTCGTCGAAAGTCTTTGTTAGACTAAGCTTCCTGTCTAGGATACCGGCTCGCTCATCAATAGAAACGTTTAAGCCGGTCTCTGCGTCATAGCGATTGGCGATAAAGGGAGCCTCGCCGCAAGCAATCTCCAGCCACGTTGAATCAATCTGCCCGTCGTCAAGGGCGTCAATCATCTGCTTAACGACGTGGCTCGGCGTGAAGACTTCAGCAGCTGTCCTCGTGCGCAAAAGTTTTTCGGCGTCGTCTTTAAGTGCGCGTGGCTTAATCGTCGGCAAAAGTTTTTTAGTCAGCTGCTTGCCGCCGAATAAAATATTCCTGCCCGTGTTCATGTCGAGCAGGAGAATTTCTATAACGTCTTTAAGCGGGTATTTGTCGAAGTCAATCATTAGCTGTTGGTCTTTCTAAACTGATTCATGAAGTCAGCCAGAGCCTGTGCGCCTTCAATGGGCATGGCGTTATAAATCGAGGCGCGCATACCTCCAACAGAGCGGTGACCTTTAACGCCGCTCAAATTATTTTCCAGAGCCTCGGCGACAAATTTTTTCTCCAAGTCTTCATTGGGCAGGCGGAAGGTTACGTTCATGAACGAGCGACTATCTTTATCGGCGTGCCCACGATAGAAGCCGTCCGAGCTGTCAATCGCGTCGTAGAGGAGCTTAGCCTTAATCGAATTGCGCCGCGCCATCTCGTCGAGACCGCCGCAAGCTTTAATCCAAGCCGCGACCTTGCCGACCATGTAAATGCTAAAGGCGGGCGGCGTGTTGTACAGCGAATTCTTTTTATAGAACGTGTCGTAGCGGAGCATCGTCGGGAGCGTCTCCAAGCTGTGTTCAATGAAACTCTTCCTAGCCACGACGATAACCACGCCCGCAGGTCCAAGATTCTTTTGAACGCCAGCATAAATCAGCGCGAACCGTTTAAAGTCGACGGGGCGGCTGAGCATATCGCTTGACATATCGGCGAACAGAGGAACCTTGCCCGCGTCGGGGACGTAATGAAACTCCGTGCCGTAAATCGTGTTGTTGTAGCAAATGTGCAGATAAGCGGCGTTCGGATTGATTTTGAGTTCGTCTTGACGAGGCACGCGGCGGAAGTTCTCTTCCTTAGTCGAGGCGGCAATCTCCCCTAAGCCCAAAGTCGCCGCCTCCTTGTAAGCGTTGCTAGAGAAAGTCCCGCTTAAGACGTAGGAGCCAGGCTTATCCTTCGTGGCGAAGTTCATCGGAATCATCGCGAACTGCATCGACGCGCCGCCTTGAATAAACAGCACGTCATAATCATCGCCCAAACTCATAAGCTCCAAGATGTCCGCCTTAGCTTGATTGTGGACGCGTTCATAAGCTTTGGAACGGTGGCTTATCTCGATAATCGACATGCCGCTATCGTCGAAGTCGAGGAACTCGGCTTGCGCCTCCTTTAAGACTTCCAAAGGCAAAGTCGCCGGTCCGGGATTGAAGTTGTAAACTCGTTTCATGCAATCTCCTCCTAAAAGTTTTTACAGATTGATTCTGCGCCCGTCGAAGTTCCCCTGCAAAAAATATTTGACGCCCCGCCGCCGCCGTGATAGATTAAATCCGAGGTGATTAACTTGGCTCAACTGATTGAACTTAACAGGCAAGAGCATTCGCCGTTCGAGAGCGAGCCGCAACTTTTAGGCGTTTATCATTGGAGCGAGGGCTTGCGGTCAATGCACAAGCACGACGACCGACTTGAGCTGAATTTTATCTTGTCGGGTAATGGGACGCAGGTTATCGACGGCGAACTTTGCCACGTGCAAGCGGGCGACGTTCTGATTCACAATGCCGGCGTCCTTCACGACGAAAGCTTAATGCTTTACTCTCAAGTCGAGGCGTGGTGCATTGCCGTCAAAGGCTTGAAGTTGCCCAGCTTGCAGATTAATGAACTCGTCCCGAAGAATTTTCATCCGCGTATCCCCTGCCAAGCCGTCGCCAAAGAATTATCGCAACTTTATCCGCTCGTGCACCACTACGCCCAACAACCAATCGGCTACCAGATTGCAAACGCCCTAACCCGTGCCGTCGTGCTTATCGTCTACAATGTCATGCGTTCGATTAGACTTGACGTAACCCAGAATAAAAATCTTATCATCGAACGCGTCCGCAACTATATCGAAGAACATTACGACGAAGACTTCAGCCGCTCCGACCTAAAAGACATTGTCCCCTATAACGAATATTATTTCTCGCGCCTCTTCAAAGATGTGACGGGCTACACGCCAAAGGAATACATCACTCGCCGCCGAATCGGTAAGGCTCAATGCCTGTTGATTTATACGCCGCTGTCGCTCACGGAAATTTCTTCGCGGGTCGGCTATGATGACCCAAATTACTTTGGCAAGACGTTCAAAAAGATTATCGGAATGTCGCCGCTGTTTTATCGTAAGAAGTGGCGCGAACTGTCTAGCGGCTCCGTTCCCTCCGACGTATAAAAAAATCCCCGCCAAACCTTTGACGGGAAAATTTTATTCTAGGCTCGTGCTTAGAAAAGTTTTTGAATCGCGGCGACGAGGACGACTCCCACCGAGCACACACCCGCAAACAGCGTCACTGCCATTGCGTAAATCTTATCACCATCGAAAGTTTTATCGTTGTTCTTCATTGTTAATCGCTCCTTTGAATTTTGCTTTATCCCTTCGGACAGCGTGAATTATATCAGCGGCGCGAAGAATTTCCTTGACAAGTTTGACTAAGTTTATTTTGGCAGTTGTTGACGTGACGCCCTCGAAAATTTTTGTACACAGAAAACAGGACGATTCGGTTATCGGCTAAAAATTTTTTTGCGTGTAGCAAAATTTGACAGCAAACGTATAATAAGCAGAAAGAAATTTGGAGGCGAATGAAAATGGCAAAGAAAATTTTGAAGGACGAAATATTGAATGACAAACAGCTCGACAACGTGGCGGGCGGCACGGTCGACGAGACTGACTGGGATATTGCATATTTCTTCAATCAAAAATGGCCCATCGATTTTCCGGAAGATTGGGACGAAGCTGTCGCATTGCTTAAAAACATGTTTAAAAAAGCCGGCGTGGACTACGACCCGAACGAACGAGAGCCAAACGTCTACAGCGTAATCGTTAACGGCGAAGTTGGACGTACCATTAAGCGGGAAGAAGCACTCCGCACCCTCGCAGACTACATTCAACGCAACCCAAGCAACCCAGGCAACTCTAGCGGACCACCTTCAATGCGACCCAGGTAAATAAAATAATTTCGGCTCCGACGACTATCGGGGCTTTTTTATTGACGCGGCGTCTTTTGAATGGT
>JAFWCT010000097.1 GCA_017534385.1 Selenomonadaceae bacterium | reverse complement strand
GTTAGAGCAACCGGCTCATAACCGGTCGGTCCTAGGTTCAAGTCCTAGTGGGTCCACCAACTTATATGGCCTTGTAGCTCAGCTGGATTAGAGTATTTGACTACGAATCAAAGGGTCGGGGGTTCAAGTCCCTCCAAGGTCACCATGGGTAGGTAGCGAAGTGGCTAAACGCGGCGGACTGTAAATCCGCTCCCCTTGGGTACGATGGTTCGAATCCATCCCTGCCCACCACCATGAAATCTCAAGTGTCGCCAAAGGGCGGCACTTTTACTTTGCACGCAAAAAGACTGCCGAACGTTTATCACGCTGGGCAGTCTCCTTTTTTTATCTTAGTTAATGTTTATTCGACGACTTTGCTTCCGTTGAGTTCGTTTGCGCGATTGTCAAAGCGGCTCATGATTTCGTTGTAAGTTTGGTCTGAGATTTCAGGGAGCTTGCTTTGTCCGGTTGAATCCTTCCAAGTCATGCCCGCCTGCTCAAAGCCTTTCTCGACTGCCGCACGCATCGCCGAAAGTTTTTCGGGGTCATCGCCCGCTATTGCACTTGCCAAATCAAACACGCGAGTTGCGACCGCGTCAACCGACCATGCACCGCCCGGAGCAATCGCCTTAGCTGCGTCCTCGGCATTGGTTGCCACCTCCGGCAATGCAAAGCGTGCCGCGTCAATCTGCACGCCGCCGAAGTTCAGAATTCCTACGCCGTCATTGAGCCAGCCTTGTAACTTGTCGTTCGATTCGGTCAACGCTTGAATCATCACGTTAAGCATCGTCTGTTCCTGCGTTTCCAAATCTGCTTTGAGGGCGTCGACTTGCTCGGCACTCAAGCCCTTAGTCTTTTGAGTGTCCGCCTCTTCAACGGAGAAATCTTCCGCTGCCTGCGCGGGAGTCTGTTGAGCTTGCTTGGCCGCCTCTGAAATGTCAAGCTCGAATGCCGACCCGACCTTAGCGAGGTTGGATTGCGTCTGAGTCGCTTGACTTTGCGCGGACGACTTTGCGTTTGCAGTGTTCTTGGCTTGCAGGGCGTACTGCGCAACGCCCCAAGACATACTTGCCGCACCGTTTACAGCCATTTTAAAAACCTCCTTGTCATTGCGTTATCCAATAAACTAAGTTCAATATACAGAAAACTTATTGCAAAGTCAAGTTCACATCGAAAGCAACATCATCAAATCGAAGTTCTGATACGGCTTTAACTCTGTGGCGGGCGAGCCGTCTGGCGTAGGTGGTTTGGTGTAATCGGGGACAACCATCATCGGCGGCTTATGGCGAACTTGCTCAGTTACCTTGCCGTCCTCGTAAGTCGTCACCATGATTGAACCGTCCGGCATGAACCGCTTAATCGTCTCGACCTCAACCATTTGCGTGCTAGCGTTGCCCGTCAACTCCTCTTGCAGTTCGTCAATCTCGTCGAGTTGCTCTTGAACCTCTTCCATTTGCTCAAGGTCAGCTTTAACGTTGGCAATCTTTTCGGCAAGAATCTTTGAGTACTCCGACGCCACGCCTTTAGCATTGGCTTTGTATGTCGGGTTGCTCACGTCAAGCAGAGGACTGCTGTTTATTTCCCAAATGCCCATATCAATCACGCTCCTTAAATGTTTATCGGCATTTCAGGCGCAGGGCTAAAATCCGTTTGCAAATGCGCGGCGGCAATGTTATCATGCAAAAAACTTTTGAACGGAGGAAGCTTGATGATAAAGAAAATTTTCGTCGCGATGCTTGTCGCAGTGCTTATGTTGAGTATGCAAATCGTCTCGGCGGATATTCCTATTGATTGGAGCAAAGTTCAGCGGGTCAGTAGCAAGTCCGACCTCGCAAGATATATCGAAGCCTCAAGGCAACGCAACGAGGACTTCTTGCCCGTGATACTCACAAACGGGCTAACGATTAACGTCCACGAGTTTATAACGCTGTGTCCGTCGTCAGTGGTCTCGCAGAAGGTCGTTGCTAATGACGGGCAGAACATGCGCGTTATCTTCCAGATAAAGGATTATCCCGGCACCCGCGTAGCCAATGCTTACCTTAGTGGCAACACCGATTGGCTCTCGGCGGACGAGAAGCAACTTTATAATGCGGCAGTGGCTGTCGTCAACGAGGCTAATAAAAGGAAAGGTGATCTCGGCAAGGAGCTTTACATTTACGAATACATCATGAATCACGCGACTTACCTTACTGGCGACATGAACAATCAGCCGCGGTTCGTCACGGCTTTGGGTGTTCTCCTCGACGGCAAAGCGAACTGTCAGGGATATGCGGACGCCTTCTATATGCTCGGTCGTATGTGCGGGCTGAACGTCAACAGGATTAGTGGTCAAGCGGGCGGCGGCGGTCATGCGTGGAACACGATTACTTTCGGCGACGGCAGAACTTATTTCGTTGATGCGACTTGGGACGACAGCAATATTAAGTTCGGCGGCTTCCGCAACTACAATTCCTACATCTACTTCAATGCGCCCGTTGAGATTATGCAGGCTACGCACTCTTGGGATTGGTCATTGGCTCCGGCGAATCTTCAATCAAGCATCGACGAACGCTACGGCTATTGTTGCTTGACTAACACGCAACGCCTTAACAATGCATTGGCAGGACTTAATCTCATTGCTAAGAAGATTGCCACGGAGAAGCAGAAGTGGTTCTCGGTCATGGTTCCCTATGACGAAAAGTTTTCCTCCGCGCATATTAAGGACGTTAACGCTTATCTCGGTCATGAGTTCCTTAAGACTTACAACGCACGGATTAATTATTATCTTTACGTCAACAAGTACGGCAATTACCTTGTCTTCATGGCGGCTGTACCTTGAATAGATTTTAGGAGGGCGATAACATGTTAAGCGACGTTGAAATTGCACAGAGCGCGAAGGTCGATAAGATTACGGCGGCGGCGTCTAAGCTCGGCTTATCGGAAGATGATTTAGAGTTCTACGGGAAGTTCAAAGCTAAGATTGCCCCGGACGTGTGGCAACACATTGAACATAATCCCGACGGCAAATTGATTCTGGTCACGGCGATAACTCCGACTCCTGCCGGCGAAGGCAAGACGACTACTTCAATCGGTTTGGCGGACGCTTTTGCTCGTCTTAATAAAAAAGTTTGCGTGGCGTTGCGTGAACCGAGTTTGGGGCCTTGCTTCGGGATAAAGGGAGGCGCGGCTGGCGGCGGCTATGCTCAGGTCGTGCCAATGGAGGATATTAACCTGCACTTCACCGGAGACTTTCACGCGCTGACGACGGCTCATAATCTCTTAGCGGCGGTCGTGGATAACCATTTGCACCAGGGCAACGAACTTAATATCGATGTTCGGCGCGTCGTCTGGAAAAGAGTTCTCGACTTGAATGACCGCGCCTTGAGAAATGTAATTGTTGGCTTGGGCGGCAAAATTAACGGCGTGCCTCGCGAATCGGGCTTCGATATTACCGTTGCGTCCGAGATGATGGCGATTCTTTGCCTCGCGAAGGATTTTTCCGATTTAAAGGCGCGGCTCGGCAAAATTATCGTCGCTTACACCTCAAACGGCGAAATCGTCACCGCTAACGACTTAAAAGTCACCGGCTCGCTCGCATTGCTCCTCAAAGACGCCATTAAACCTAATTTAGTCCAAACTTTGGAGGGAACGCCCGCTTTGATTCACGGCGGACCCTTCGCGAACATTGCGCACGGTTGTAATTCCGTTATGGCGACTAAATACGCCCTTAAACTCGCCGATATTGTCGTTACGGAGGCGGGATTCGGTGCTGACCTCGGCGCGGAGAAATTTTTGGACATTAAATGCCGCATGAGCGGTTTGCGCCCCGATTCCGTCGTTATCGTCGCCACTATTCGTGCTTTGAAGATGCATGGCGGCGTTGATAAGAAAAATCTTGCGGCTCCTGACGTTGCGGCGGTTATTCGCGGACTTGAGAACTTGGAAAAGCATATCGAGAACGTTCAAGCCTTCGGATTGCCCGCCGTCGTCGCGTTGAACGATTTCCCAACTGATACCACTGATGAAATTCAAGCCGTCGAAAAACTCTGCGCGGCTAAAAATGTTCGCTTTGCACGCTCGAAAGTCTTCGCGGAAGGCGGCAACGGCGGTATCGACCTCGCACGAGCGGTTGAGGACAGTTTCAACGACGATAAGGACTTCAAATTCACCTACGAAGACGATACCAGCCTTAAATATAAAATTCTGGCGGTCGCGAAGAAAATTTACGGCGCGGACGGGGTGACCTTCCTGCCCGCCGCCAAAAAACAACTAGCTGAGATTGAACAGCTCGGTTTCGGCAAGCTCCCCATTTGCATTGCCAAAACTCAATATTCCCTCTCCGATGACGCCTCTAAGCTCGCTCGCCCGAAAGATTTCAACGTTACTGTTCGCGAAGTCAAAATTTCTGCGGGCGCGGGCTTCGTCGTCGTGCTTATGGGCAATATCATGACGATGCCTGGCTTGCCTAAACACCCCGCCGCCGAATTGATTGACATTACGCCCGAAGGAGTTATCAGCGGCTTATTCTAAATTCCAACCGCCTCAACTTTAAAAAGCCCCGAGACCGTTGCAGGGGCTTATTTTTTGCTCGTTTTACAAAATCCAATATATTGGAAAACGTAAATCGAACTTCCAAATCACACTCGATTTTTGTACATGCCTAAAAACCCGCATAACGGCGCGATACAAAATCCAGTATTTTGGATTCCGTAATTTGAGCCTCCAAATTGCCTTCAAAACCCGTTTCAAGCTCTAAAAATGTTTTTTCAGCGTATATTTCCCATTTCAAGCCGCCGTGTTATAATCTCGACAAAAATTTAAGGAGTAATGACTATGAATCGACCTGAAAGATCAAAATTCGTGCCTGGTCTGCCCGCTGACGACGATATTGACACTCCAACCAAATCTTCAACTCCTAATTCCGTTAAAATCTATGACGGCGTCGCTGATTGTGCTATGAATGACGCCGACACTATTAAAAATGTCAAAATCCGCGCTAAAGACCTCGCTCAAGAGAATTTACTAAACAAAGTCGCCGATTATGTCGACGGCTTCTTGCGCGATAGGCTTTTAACCTTCCCTGACGATGAAATTTTTTCTATCGCCAACGAAATTTATCATGTCACCGACGTTAAATACGATGTCTTCAATTCTGATGATAAATTGATGATTCGCGCTACCGTCCTTGCTCAAATCGACGATAATGGCATTATGAATTGCCTTGTTCGCTTTTTTAAGGAAAGAATTGAATTTAAAAGCCAAATCGAAGACTTGAAACGCCAAATCGCCGATTTAAAACAACAGCTCGCCGATAATCAGCAAAATAATCCTCAAGTCACTAAGCAAATAGTAAGTGAAGATAAAATTTCTCCTTCCAATCAAAATGTTGATGGGGCTTTGGAACTTTACTTTAAGAGACGTGGCAAAAGCCCAATCAGACTTCGCTAAATATGACGAACTTAGCAAAAAAAGCTAAAAAAATAATCCTCTGACGAAAAATAAACGTCGGAGGATTTTTTTGATTTGACAAGGAAAATATTTCTGCTAAGATTGATTTGGAGATGATTTTATGGGCGAAATAGAGATTGGCGATTTGATAGTTGAATGGGACGACAATAAAGCCGAGTTGAATTGGAAAAAGCACAGAATACATTTTGAGGACGCCGCGTTGATTTTTCTTGACGAAAACAGAATTGATGAGTTTGATGAAGAGCACAGCGATTATAAGGAACGCAGAAAAGTAATTGGCATAGTTGAAAATATCTTATTCGTTGTATATACTGAACGCGGAGAAAAATTGAGGCTAATATCGGCTCGAAATGCTACGCGAAGGGAAAAGGAGGATTATTATGGGCAGTTTTATAATTAAACCTGACATGAAACCGCTTTATACGTATGAAGAGATGCGCGAGATAGCAAAAGTTGAACTTGAAAGGCTAAAAAATATAAGCGACGAAGAACACGACAAAGATATTGACTTCAGCGACATTCCGCCGACTACTGACGAAGAATTTAGGAGATTTTTCAAAATTAATCCAAGAACGACTGAACAATGGGAACAATATCATAAATACTGTCCTAAACACGTACAGGAACGGCACGAAAAACAACGTAAACTTTACGGGAGAGCAATATTTTGAAAAAAAATCGGGGCAACCGCCGAATTGACGATTGACCCGATAATTTTTTTGCGATTAGTTATCGAAAATATTTTTCAAAGCCTGAATGTTGACATCGCGATTAAGTTGCGCAAGGTACTTTGTCAGCTTAATTGACTTGGGGCAGACGGCCTCGCAATTTTGAGAGTTGCCGCAACTGGTAATGCCGCCCTTTTCCATAAGGACATTAAGGCGTTTAGGGGCGTCGAATTTGCCGAGCGGGTGCAAATTGAACAGATAAGCCTGCACAGTGGGCGACGGACCAATAAAATCGGATTGCGGACCGACATTTGGGCAAGCTTCCAAGCAACAACCGCAAGTCATGCAACGAGAAATCTCATAAGCGGTTCTAGCGGTGTAAGGATTCTGAATCGGGGCTTCGCGGTTCTCCCAAGAGCCATCTAACTCAATCCAACCCTG
>JAFWCT010000096.1 GCA_017534385.1 Selenomonadaceae bacterium | reverse complement strand
GACGCTTTCAAGTTTGAAATCCTCGAAGAGTGCGCCGCTAATGAACTCGACAAAAAAGAAACGGCTTACATGAACGAGCTACAGCCCGAATACAACATAAGGTCTGAAGGTCACGGCATATCCGATGAGGCTCGCGAAAAGCTCCGTAAACTTCAAACGGGCAGAAAACGTCCAACTATGAGCCGTCAAGTCAAATGCGTTGAGACAGGCGAGGTATTTGAAAGCATTCGCGCCGCCGCTAGATGGTGCAAAGTTCCCGCCTCTAATCTTGTTACGTTGCTCAAGGGCAAGGGACGAACTTTAGGAGGCTATCATTGGATTTACGCTGACGAAGACGAGGAGGCGGCTCTCGAAAGAATTCGCCAAATGCCCGAAGGTCACAAGCCGACAAAAGAGGCGATTGAAAAGCTACGTCAAGCTAAAATCGGCAAGAATCTTTCGCCTGAACACTGCGAAAAAATTCGTCAATCTCATATCGGGCAGGGTTGGAAGCCTTCGACTTATGAAAAGCGCTGCCGAAAAGTTCTCTGCGTTGAGACTGGCGAAGTTTTTCCCAGCATAAAAGCCGCCGCCGAATTTTATAACTTGAAACGCCCGAACATATCAGCTGTATTGAACGGCGATAGTAAAACTTGCGGCGGATTTCATTGGGAATACGTCGACGGGCAACCGCCTCAAGCTCGTTCTGAAGGATTACGCAATAAAATCGGTAAGCCTGTTCGTTGCATTGAGACGGGTGTCATCTACTCAAGCATAAGCGCGGCGGCTGAAGCGTTTGGCGTCACGGATGCGGCGATTGGCAATGTCTTAAGTGGACGTAATGAAAAATCTTGCGGCTACCATTGGGAATTCCTCACGGCTTAAGAAGTTTTATCCTCTGCAATGACGCGGAGGATTTTTTTTGTGCTATAATCGGGCGCGAGGTGATTATTAATGGAAAGAAGTTTCTCCATTCCGATTTCACGACGCGACCTATTTAAACTGGCTGGCGTGACGGCGGCGGGTGTCGTCCTTAGTGGCGGCTCAAGTTATGTCGACGCGGCAGAAAATATTTCGGGCGACTCAATCAAATACGCTGATAAAAAAATTCCCGTGCTCGGCTCGGTAGATGTTTGCATTTGCGGAGGCGGACCGGCTGGTACTGCGGCGGCAGTCAATGCGGCTCGCAACGGTGTCAGCGTCGGTCTGATTGAACGCGGCATTGCACTCGGCGGCTTAGGTGTCCTAGGTTGCGTATATCCTTTCATGGACACGCACGCCCCTAATAGCGACACTCCTTATCTTGCCGAAGTCAAAGAGCGTCTGCGCGGCTATGGCATAGAACCTTTCGACGGAGTTACTCAACAGACGTGGCATAATCCCGAAACCTTAGCTCTGATTCATGATGAGATGTGCGCCGAGGCGGGCGTCAACATTCTTTATCAAACAGTCTTGGTCGACGCACTCAAGAGCGGCAATAAAATCACGACGGCAATCGTCCAAACAATCGCGGGGCTTGCGGCAGTCAGGGCTAAAACTTTCATTGACGCGACGGGCGATGCTTATCTTGCACGCAATGTGGGCGTCGACTATGAACGCGGCTACGAGAAGACTGGTAACAATCAGCCGCTGAGTTTCCGATTTGAAATGGGCGGCATTGACACCGAACGCCTTTATCAATACGTGGCGATTGACTTGCAAGAGGACTGGTGCAAGTCAAAGCTCCCCTACTTCGAGATAGCCGAGGCAATGCATCGCAAGCAACGTTATAAGTTGGAAGCGTTCATGGCTCGTGGCGTCGAGACTGGCGAACTCACTCAAGACGAGGCGGAGTACATGCAAGCTTACACAATTATCGGCAAGAACGGTGTCATGAGCATGAACTGTCCGGAAATCCCCGTGAAGTTCAGAGCGACCGACCCTATCAGCTACAGCAAGGCAGTTACCTTCGGACGCAAGATGATGCGCAACATTGCCCGCTACCTTGTCAAACACTTGCCCGGCTTCGAGAACGCCTTTATCAGTCGGGAAGCAGTCATGCTCGGTGCCCGTGAGTCGTGGCGCATTAAAGGCAAGTATTACATGGTCGAGGACGACTATCACAATCAAAGCCGTTTCCCCGATGCAGTCTGTCGTACAGCGTGGTTTATCGACGCGCACGGCGAGAAGGTCTCGGAGAAACTTCCGGCGGGCGGTTTCTATGAAGTTCCATATCGCGCCCTCGTCAGCGACAAAGTTGCTAATCTAATCGTCGCGGGGCGTTGTATCAGCGCAAGCTTTATCCTGCAGGCGTCAATGAGAATTCAGCCGACGTGCATTAGCATCGGAGAGGCGGCGGGCATTGCGGCGGCTTATGGTCTGCAAAATCGTATCGACGCCAACGCAATCGATTGGGCGAACATTCCAGCTTACAAGCGCAGCTACGTCAGCCAAGGTTAAGCGTAGAAAATTTTTTGGTCTCGTCGTAAACGCGGCGGGATTTTTTTTGTGAATGTGGAATAAGGCGCAGCATGGATAAGAAACTTAAAATCATAACGTACGGTTGCCAAATGAACGTTGCAGACTCCGAGCGCATGGCGGGACTGCTTAAGGCAATCGGCTACAGCTTGACGGATGACATTGACGCGGCGGACTTGGTGCTGATTAATACCTGTTGCGTGCGTGCCACGGCGGAGGATAAAGTCTTCGGGCAAATCGGCAGGTTCAAAGCTCTCAAGCGACAAAAGCCCGCGTTGATTCTAGGCGTGACTGGTTGCATGGCGCAGAAGGAAGGAGCTGACCTCTTAAAGCGTGCGCCGCATGTTGATTTCGTCTTGGGCACGGGGCAAAGCTCGGAGGTCGCCCGCGTCGTTCAAAGTATCGAACTCGAACGCAAACACGTCGTCGATACTTCAAACGTCAGCGCAGACATTCCCAGCGAAGTTTATCCGCTAAGAGGCGGGCAGGTCTCGACGTTCGTTCCGATTATGTACGGTTGCAATAACTTCTGCACGTATTGCATCGTTCCCTATGTCAGAGGTCGTGAACGTTCCCGCAAGCCTGAAGAAATTATCGTGGAGGTCACTCAAGCAGTCGCCGAAGGTTTCAAGGAGATAACGCTACTCGGACAGAACGTGAACTCCTACGCGGGCGGCATGACCTTTGCAGAGCTGTTGGCGGCTGTCGATAAGGTCGCGGGCGTCGAACGTCTACGCTTCATGACAAGTCACCCAAAAGATTTATCCGACGAACTCATTGCCGCTATCGCTGAAGGCGTGCACATCTGCGAACATATTCATTTGCCAGTTCAATACGGCTCCGATAAAATCTTGCGGCGCATGAACCGCGTTTACACCGTCGAAGGTTATCTTAGGCTCGTGGAAAAGATTCGTGCCGCAATCCCGAACGTGAGCTTGACGACGGATTTAATCGTAGGCTTCCCAGGCGAGACTGACGAAGACTTTCAGGAGACGTTGGACTTTATCCGGGCTGTTGAGTTCGACGCGGCATTCACGTTCATTTACTCTAAGCGTAGTGGGACGCCCGCCGCTAAGTTCGACAAGCAGATTGATGACGCGACTAAGCACAGCCGCCTTAACGAGCTGATGACAGTTCAGAACGCTATCAGTTTGGATAAGAACCGTGCGCTACTTGATTCAACCGTTGAAGTCTTAGTCGAAGGCGCGAGTAAGACTGATGATAAGATTTATACGGGTCGGACGCGTTCAAACAAATTGATTCTCTTTGAACACTCTAGCGAACGGGCTGGCGACCTTATCAACGTCAAGATTACTCAGGCGCAGACGTGGCTCCTTAAAGGCACGCTTTGATAAGGGCGATCGGTTGACATAGGCATTGACATAAAGGATAATAGACAAAATTTTTAAGGAGTGAGGCTCATGGCTACCAAAGAGAACTACACAGGCGGTATCGTCATTGCGGGCACTGCTAATGCCGATGACATCTCCAACTATGGCGGCGGCAATAAGGTCACAATCAACGCGGGCGCGGACAATGATTATATCCGCAACTGGGGCAACAATGTTTCCATAAGCGGCGGCGCGGGTAAGGACGACATTAATAACTACGGCGACAGCGTGACTATCAGCGCGGGCAAGGGCAATGATTTCGTTTACAATGAAGGCGTCAAGACTCTCTTTAACTACGGCGGCGGCAACGATTATATCAGCGGTTTCGACATGACAAGCACGCTCCGCATCGGCTCCGGCACGTTGAATAAGACGCTGACCACCAACGGCTATGATTACTTCTTAAGCGTCGGCAATAGCACCATTACACTTGCGGGCGCGGCTCGGATTGATGAACTTAACATCGTCAATTCCAAAGGCAAGGCAATCAATTACTCCGTCAATAAAAAAATCGTCGGCACGAACAACGCTGATACTTTTGAAAACTATTTGGACGACGCAACAATCAGCGCGGGCAAAGGTAACGATACGATTCACAGCTACGGCGCGAACGTCTCAGTTGTTGCTGGCGAAGGCGATGACTCGATTCAAAACACTGGCGACGGTAGCACAGTACTCGGCGGGGCTGGCAATGACTTCATCACCAACGAAGGCTCCAACGTGACAATCAACATGGGCAAGGGCAATGATTATGTTGGCAACTCCAGCGACAACGTTAAGTTCGTCTATAGCGGCGGCAACGACTTTATCTATGGCTTCAACGACACGAGCACGCTTCAGATTGCGTCGGGCACTCTTAACAGCGTCATCACCTCGAACGGCCATGATTACTTCTTGACTGTCGGGAAGAACACAATCACTTTGGGCGACGCCGCTAGGTACAAGAATATAAATATCGTCAACTCGAAGGGCAAGGCTCTTGCTTATCGCGTTAAGGCAAATATCGTCGGCACCCGAATTAAAGATAACCTGATTAACTACGCGGATAACGCCACAATCAACGGCGACGCGGGCAACGATTACATTTCCAACGAGACCGGCAATTACGCCTCAATCACGGGCGGCAAAGGTAACGACACCATTAACAGCACCAGCGGCGACTTTGTGACAATCAGCGGCGGCATCGGCAACGACCGCATTTACAATTACAATGGCAACTACGCTTTTATCGACGCGGGCGCGGGTAACGATACGATTCGCAATTCCGAAATTACGCAATGGAACTCCGATACCCAAGATTACGATACCTTGACTTCTGACAACGTAACAATCAACGCTGGCACTGGCGACGATACGATTTACTCAAGCGGCTCGCAAGTTTCAATCAACGCTGGCTCCGGCAACGATTCAATCCATAACTATGGCGACATGGTGACAATCAACGCTGGCACAGGCAACAATACGATTTACTCAAGCGGCTCGCAAATATCAATCAACGCTGGCTCCGGCAACGATTCAATCCATAACTATGGCGACATGGTGACAATCAACGCTGGCACAGGTCACGATTCGATTTACTCAAGTAGCTCGCAAGCTTCAATCAATGCTGGCTCCGGCAACGATACGATTTACTCAAGCGGCTCGCAAGTTTCAATCAATGCTGGCTCTGGCAACGATTCAATTCAAAGTTATGTTTCGGACGCGACAATCATCGGCGGCGATGGCAAGGATTCTATTTACAACAACGGCTACAATGTTTTAATCGACGGCGGCGCAGGTCACGATACGATTTACTCAAACGGCTCGAACGTGACGATTAACGGCGGCGCGGGCAATGATTCGATTTATGGCTACTACTATGCCGATAGCATTTATGGCGGTGCGGGTAACGATTATATCAACGGCGGCTCCGGCAATGATACTCTCTGGGGCGGCACTGGCAACGATACTCTTTGGGGCGATTACGGCGACGATACTTTTATCTACCAAGCGAACAGTGGCACCGATACGATTTACGACTTCACAAGTAGCGACATGCTCCAGATTCTAAGTAAGAATGGCGGCGTCGGAGCGTTTACTACGGCGACCTTCAATGATAGTACGCTTACACTTGCCATTAACGGCGGCGGACAAGTAGTCATGAGCAACGTCACTTCCTACACCACATTTAACATTAACGGCACAAATTATCACGTCAACGGTAGCACTATAGAGAAGACAACTTGAGCTTGCAATTAAAACCGGCTTTTAATCCTCGGCTCTGGTCGGGGAATTTTTTTGTAAAAATTTTCTCAAAGGTATTGCCAATATTTGCTGATAATGATAAATTAACGCTTGATTATCGGCAGGTTGAGGAAGTCTTTATTTGCCGGGGTCAATCGGACAGGTGGTAGATAATGGAAGTAATCTTGTCGGAGTATTTGGGATTTTGTTACGGCGTCAAGCGGGCGATAAAAATTGCCAGGGAACACGCGGATGGAAAGAGTTGCACATTGGGACCGATAATCCATAATCCGCAGATGGTAGAACGACTCAAAGCCGAGGGTGTCGGCTCGGTCGAAGATTTGACGGCGATGGAGGAGGGCACAATAATAATTCGCTCACACGGCGTAGGACCACAAGTTTACAAAGACGCTAAGGCAAAGGGATTGACAATCGTCGACGCGACTTGTCCACACGTAAAGAAGGCGCAACTATCCGCCAAGGAACTCTTGGAAGACGGTCGACAAGTCATAATCATCGGCGAGCGGAATCATCCCGAAGTTAAAAGTATCTTCGAGTGGTCGGACAAGCGAGCGGTTATTCTGGAGACGGAAGAGGACGCTAAAAACTTCGCGCCCTGCCCCAAACTCGGAATAGTTTCTCAAACAACGGTGAGCGGCGGGAACTTTGTTAAAATGGTAGCGCACCTGCTTAGTAAGTCACCCGATATAAGAATCCTAAGAACTATCTGCACAGCAACGGATCAAAGACAATCGGCGGCTCTTGAATTGGCAAGCAAGGTTGATGTCATGCTGGTAATCGGCGGACGCAATAGCGCAAATACTACGCGGCTTGCTCAGCTTTGCCAAGAGAAATGCAGGACTTACCACATAGAGACAGAGCAGGAACTTTCACCTGACTGGTTAGACAAAGCCAACAAAGTTGGTATCACAGCCGGAGCCTCAACGCCGGACTGGATTATCGGGGAGGTTTATAAAAAGTGTCAGAGGATTTGAAGAACGAAGAGATGGGTAATTGGCTTGATGAGTCGGATAGCTTCAAGAAAATTCACGAACACGAGGTAGTAGAAGGTACGGTCGTCTTGGTCAATCGCGACGAGGCTTACGTTGACATCGGGTACAAGCAGGAGATTGCCATACCTAAAAGGGAATTGGCAGTGCCCGAACCCGACTCGGCGGAAGATGTCGTTAAGCAGGGCGACGTTATCAAAGTTTATATCCAAAGTCTCGGCGGCGAAAATGGCGGAGTCCTCTCGAAGGTCAAAGCCGATGCTGAAGTTGTTTGGGACAAGCTTAGGGCGATTAAATCTAATAACGACGACCCCGAAGCTACGGAAATTGAGACCGTCGACGCACACATTAATAACCTTGTCAAGGGCGGCTTAACTGCTACCGTCAATGGACTGCGCGGCTTTATTCCGGCGTCGCAAATGGAATTGCACTTCGTCAAGGACTTAAGCCCTTACGTCGGGCAAACGATTAAGGCGATACCGATTGAGATTGACTCGCCTAAGCGTCGTCTCGTCCTGAGTCGTCGTCAGCTCCTTGAACGTGAACGCGAAGCTAAGCAGCAGGAAATTTTCAGCACGTTGCACGAAGGTGACGTTCTTAAAGGGACGGTCAAGCGCATTGTCGACTACGGAGCGTTTATTGACGTGGGCGGCGTTGACGGGCTTGCGCATATCTCGGATTTGTCGTGGGAACGCGTCAATCACCCCTCCGACGTGCTCAAAGTCGGCGAGGTTACTGATGTTTATGTTAAGAACGTCGACCCCGAAGCCCGCAGGATTTCTCTTTCCATTAAGCAGACCCAACGCGACCCCTGGCTTGATAGGGCAGAGAATTATCGCGAGGGCGAATTCATTGAGGGCAAGATTGTCAAGCTCGCTAAGTTCGGCGCGTTCATGGAGATTGAGCCGGGCTTTGACGGTTTGATTCCTATGGGCGAACTCAGCGACCACCGCATTGACAACGCAGAAGATGCTGTTGCCGTCGGCGACATCGTTAAGGTTAAAATTTTGCGCGTCGACCTCAAACGCAAACGCATTTCCCTTTCCATTAACCGTGCCCGCCGCGAAGGTGCCCGCGCAACTTTTAGACGTTATCAGCCCGCCCCTGTCGAAGAGACGCCTAAGACTGAAGAGGCACCTAAGACTGAAGAGGCTACCAAAGCTAAAGAGATGACCGAAGAGTAATCATTCATACTTAAGCAAACTAAAAGAGCGAGTAATGTTGAGTTGCCCGCTCTTTTAATTTATTTCTTCGTCCGCTTGTGATAAAAGACGTATTGTTGAAGTATGCCCGCGTTCTTGCCGAAATTTAGGAAAATATTCTCGCCGCCGAAGTCCTCATCAATCGCACGCTTAATCCAAACGTCCACCGGCGCACGATTTACCCGATGATAGGCAAATAACGCCACGCAATTAGCAATTTTATCGCCAACGCCGTTAATCAGCTTCAATTCCTCGATAAGCTCGCTGTCAGTAAAATTTTCTAGCTCTTTTAGGTCAGTCATGCCGATTTTTACCTTTTCTAACGCGTCGCGAATGTAATTTTTCCGATAAGCAAGCCCCAAACCCGTTAAATCGTCCGTAAAGTCTTCGACACGCGGAAAAAGATAAATTTCGCCGACACGCCGCCCAAATCGCTCGCAAATTCGCTCAACTGAAGTCCTAATCGACGGAATACTCTTTCGCTGGCTGATTATGAAGCTAATTAACGTCTCAAAAGGCTCTTGACGCAAAATCCGAATCCCTTTGCCAAATTCCGCCGCGTCAATTAATTTTTTCTCGTAAGGCTTGCCAATCGCAAAATTTTTTATGTCGCGGCGAATTTCCGCGTAGTTCGTCGCCAAATCAAAGTAATTTTTCCATACATTTTCCCATTCTTGAGCCGTGCAATCGACATTAAAAACGCCTTCGCCGCCGCTTATGTGCAAAATATTTTCGCCGACGATAAAACGGAAAATCCCAGTCGAAATCTCTTTTGGACGGAAACATTGCCCGCTGTCGACGATTTTTTTTATGTCAAAGTCATCTTTAATCCTAATTTCCATTGCATAACCTCCTAAAAACTTTTTTAACAATATTCTCTGGCACGTCGCTTGAAACTTCCACCGAGCCAAAATCACGCATTAAAACCCAATTTACCACGCCGCCGACGTTTTTTTTATCGCGAAAAGTCACGGAATAAAGTTTATCGGCGTCAAGTCCCGCGCAATTCGTCATCATATCGAATTTTTTTAGCAAAGATTCAATACGATTGACATTTTCCGCAGAAGTTTTGCCTAATTCGCAACTTATTAACGCCGCCGCCATAATTCCAATCGCAACTGCCTCGCCATGTCGCAATTTTTTATATCCGGTCTGTTCTTCGATTGCGTGCGCTAAAGTGTGTCCAAAATTTAAAATTCGACGTAATCCGGATTCTTTTTCGTCAGCACTAACGACTTTTGCTTTAATTTCGCATGAATGCTTGACGATTTGCGCCAAAATATTTAAATCGCGTTGCAAAATCTTATCGGCGTTGTCCTCAAGATAACTGAAAAATTTTTCGTCG
>JAFWCT010000095.1 GCA_017534385.1 Selenomonadaceae bacterium | reverse complement strand
GTTGCGACTGATTGAACTGCGTCTGTCCTTGAGCGTTGGGCTGAGTGAACTGCGCTTGTCCTTGAGCGTTCGATTGATTGAACTGCGCTTGTCCCTGAGGTTGCGGCTGATTGAACTGCGTCTGTCCTTGAGCGTTCGGTTGATTGAACTGCGCTTTTCCTTGAGGTTGCGGTTGATTGAACTGCGACTGTCCTTGAGGTTGCGACTGATTGAACTGTGTCTGTCCTTGAGCGTTGGGCTGATTGAACTGTGTCTGCCCTTGAGGTTGTAACTGAGTGAACTGCGCTTGTCCTTGAGCGTTAGGCTGATTGAACTGCGTCTGTCCTTGAGGTTGCGACTGATTGAACTGTGTCTGCCCTTGATGTTGTAACTGATTGAACTGTGTCTGTCCTTGAGCGTTAGGCTGATTAAACTGCGTCTGTCCTTGAGGTTGTGACTGATTGAACTGCGTCTGTCCTTGAGGTTGTGATTGATTGAACTGCGTCTGCCCTTGAGCGTTCGGCGGATTGAACTGCGCTTGTCCTTGAGCATTGGGCGGATTGAACTGCGTCTGCCCTTGAGGTTGCGACGGATTGAACTGCGCTTGTCCTTGAGGTTGCGGCTGATTGAACTGCGCTTGTCCTTGAGCATTGGGCGAATTGAACTGCGTCTGCCCTTGATGTTGCGACGGATTGAACTGCGCTTGTCCTTGCGGTTGCGGCTGATTGAACTGCGTCTGTCCTTGAGGTTGCGACGAATTGAACTGCGCTTGCCCTTGAGCGTTGGGCTGATTGAACTGCGCTTGACCTTGAGCGTTGGGCTGATTGAACTGCGTCTGTCCTTGAGGTTGTGCAAACTTCCCGCCAAAGGTCTTGAACATCGACTCTAAAAATCTCTGCGTCGCGCCCTGAGGTTGTTGACCCTGCTGAGGTTGCGGCTGTTGCTGTAGCGGTTGCTCCTGCTGAAAGTTATCCACTTCGGGGCGCGGCATGAAGTATCTAACCAGTTGCTTTAAAAATTGCATTGGCTCGGACTGCGGCTGTTGTTGCTGATAAGCGTCGGGCATGTTCGCCAGCTGTGATAAAATTTCGTAGAGGGCTTGCGGAAGTTGTTCAGCTGTTTTGGCGTCGACTAATTCAAAAGAAGCCTTCGTCATGAGGATTGGTTCAAGTTCTTCGCCGCCTTTCTCCGCTATGATTGCGTCTTTGAAGTTGGACAGCAATATTTGAGTGTCTTCGCTTAACTTCATGGAGTAACCTCTTTCAGCGAGTGTCCCGATTTGCAAGAGCATTCGCGAAAAAAGCATGAGCTGATCCATTGAAAAGCGTTGGCTCTCGACTGTGCTACCAATGCCCTTGCCGAGCGTCGCTTCCAAAGATAAAGACTGCTGCAGAATATTTTTAACGACATCGCCCACTTCCTTAGGCAACCTTTGAATCCCGTACTTTTCTTCCGTACCGATTTTGCCGAGCGTCGCCGCTATATCTTGGATTGCTGTCTTTAAGTTGACTGTCGTCTGAGGTCGGAAACCGCCGCCTCCGTCATCGCGTCGTCGTACTCTGTCTAATCCGTCAGTTGGTCGTTGTCGGTCTATGGGTCGAATGCCGGTTGAGCCTGCGTCGATTAATGGCATTGTATTCATCAGCTCCTTTTTATTGAATTTTATTGCATTGCCTTGCGACTTTCAAGGATTGTCTGATAAAATAATTTCGGAGGTGTTCTCAATGGATAGTCAAGAACTCAAGCAGAGGTTGGACGCTTATCTTGCCGAAAACTTTTTGGAAGTAGAAGAAGAAAGTTTTACCTCAGAAGCCCCAAAAGCTTGCATGTCGGTGGCGCGGTATCGATTGGCACGGAAGATTGACTTCGATAAGATTTTCGAGACTAACAAAGGCGAGACCTTCTCGGAGATGATGACGCGGCTTGTGGGCGAAAGCGGCGAAAAAAATTCCGTCGTCTATAATCGCGCCCAAATCGACCGACAACTTTTTTCCCGCATTAAGAAGAACAAAAACTATCAGCCAAGCAAAGATACCGTCATAGCCCTTGCCCTTGCTCTTAAGCTAGACATCACCAAGGCTAAGGAATTCCTCGCCTCCGCCGGCTACACGCTGACCAAATCCAAACGCGACTTAATCATCTCCTTCTTTATCGAAAACAAAATCTTCGATATGAACCTGCTTAACGATTACCTCTACGAATACAATCAGCCAGTCCTCCTCGGCAGATGAAATATTTTTTGTCGCCTCGCGATTGACAACAAGCAAAACTTTTTCCTGTATATTTATCGCAAAAGATAGGAGGTAGATTAAAATGACTGAACTGGTTTTTATCCTCGACCGTAGCGGCTCGATGGCGGGTTTGGAGGCGGACACTATCGGCGGCTTCAATGCAATGATTAAAAAGCAACAAAAGGAGACTGACGGCAAAGCGTTCGTGTCGACGGTTCTTTTTAATCAACGCTCGGAAGTCTTGCACGATAGGATTCCGCTGACTGAGGTTAAGCCGTTGACTGATGAAGATTACGAGGTCGGCGGAACGACTGCTCTGCTTGACGCTGTGGGCGGTGCCGTCAATCACATTAAGAACATTCACAAGTACGCCCGCGACGAAGACCGCCCCGCTAAGACGATTTTTATCATCACGACCGACGGCATGGAAAACGACAGTCACGAGTTCAGCTACAAGGACGTTAAGCGGCTCATTGAACAGCAAAAGGAACGCGGTTGGGAATTCGTCTTCCTCGGTGCCAATATCGACGCCGCAGAGGTTGCTGACTCAATCGGTATCGACCGCCGCCGCGCTGTCAACTATCATTCCGATAAACGCGGCACAGGAAAAGTCTACGGCGCAATGAGTAACTTTGTTTCGTTCGCAATGAATGCTCCAAGCGCGGCAATGAAACTTGACGATGACAGCTGGCGCGAAGAACTCGACGAAGACTTCAAGAGTCGCAAGAAATAATCCACGACGTAGCACAACAAAAAAGCTCGCCTCCAACATGGGAAGCGGGCTTTTTCAGTCCGTGAAGATGTCATCGCCGAACGCATAAAAAATCATGCAGGCAATCATCACTAAAATTATCGCGTCGCCCAATCAAATCACCAGCCTTTAGAATAACAAAGCGTACGAGCGCGGTCACGAACTCCAAATCATTGATGACTAAGGCGCGTCCGCTGGATGCAACGTCACGTTGCCACCAACCCCATTATCAAACCTGCCACGCCGCTTGCAAGCAGAACTTTTATCACGCCGACTTTCATGCGCACTGCCGCCAATGCCCCGATTAGAATCACTGCGCCTCGGAAGTCAAACGTAGTCAACAAGTTGTCGGGAACCTTTTCCGCATTCCACACGGCAAGCAAAACGAAACTCACACACGCCGCCGCAATCAGTGCCATAACAGCTGGTCGCAAGCCGTTGAGGATACCGCGAATTGCGCCGAGGTCGCCGTACTTAAAAATTACCTTCGCCAACGCAATGCAGAGGAAGATACTCGGCGTCACGAAACCCATCGTTGCACAGACAGCCCCGCCTAAGCCCGCAATCTTCATGCCCGCGAACGTCGCCGCGTTTATGCCAATCGGTCCTGGCGTCATCTGCGAGATTGTAAATATGTCGATGAATTCACTGAGGCTTAGCCAATGATAAGTGTCTACGACGGCGGATTGAATTAGAGGCATCGACGCATAACCGCCGCCCACGCACACTAGGCTTATCTTGGCGAACTCAAGGAACAGTAACCAATAAATCATCGTCGCTCGCCTCACTCGTATTTTTTGTCGCGCATAAGGAAGAAACCAATCACGCCGTCAATCGCAACGAGCAACATAATATTCACGCCGAAGAAAAGATTTGCCACGAACGTCGCCAAGATTATCACAATCGGCAGGAGGAGTTTCTTGCTGAACTGTTTCTTAAGCAAGTCAATCGCCACGTTCAGCAAAAGAGCCGTCGCGCCGCATTGCATGCCCTTTAACACGAGCTTGACGTACTCATTGGAGGCGACAAGGTCATAGAACGTCGCAACGATTGTGATTATAATCAACGGCGGCAAGACGGTCGCGAACATGCCCGTTAAGGCTCCCGCCACGCCCGCCATACGATAGCCCAGCATGATAGCCGTATTCACCGCCATAACGCCCGGCGTCGATTGCGCGATTGCCACCATGTTTAAAGTCTCTTCGTCGCTTATCCAATGATACTCGTCAACGTACTTGGCTTTGAGCAGAGGGATTATCACATAGCCGCCGCCGACCGTGAACATGCTTACGATAAACGTCGACTTGAACAGCTGCCAATAGAATTTCTTATCGCGTGTCATACGAGCAAAGTCCTTTCAAAGGAAAAAGGGTTTAAGTAACTAGCAATGCGCAGCGTTGCGTACGGACGCGGGAATTGACTCCGAATCATTGACGAGCACGGCGCGACCGCTGGATGCAACGTCACGTTGCTCATACAAGCAAAGTCTCCAGTCCAATCTTTTTGACGACGCGGCACGGATTGCCGAACGCCAGAACGTTTTCTGGAATGTCTTTCGTGACGAGCGACTTAGCTCCGATAACCGAGCCTCTACCAATCTTAACGCCAGGCAAAATCGTCACGTCACCACCAATCCAAACGTCATCGCCAATCTCAATCGGTTCCGCACGTTCCAAACCTTCAGCGCGCTTAACGAAGTCCAAAGGGTGAATCGCCGTATAAAAGCCGCAGTTCGGTCCGACGAAAACTTTCTTGCCTAATCGAATCTCCGCGCAGTCCATGAGGTAGCAGTTGTGATTAAGAAAAGTTCCCGCGCCGAGGAAGATGTTGTAGCCGTAATCGACCATGAACGGCGATAAAATCTCCACGGCGTCCGCGTCGACGTTCGGCAGTATCTCGCGCAAAATTTTTCTGCGCCGAGTCAAGTCATGCATTCGCGTCGAGTTCAGCTCCAAACATAAATCCTTAACGATTGCCCGTTCCTCAATCAACGCCGCGTCGAAGTTCGGATTGTACCATTGCCCTGCGAGCATCTTTTCTTTTTCCGTCAAAGTGTTCACGCTCCTTAAAAGTTTTTCTCATTATAACGAATTCGCCTTGACGAATCAAAGGACGTTGCTTAAAATTTTTTTGGTGATGTGAATGCTACAGGACATAACGCTTGGACAATTTTTCCCCGGCAAGTCAATCCTCCACCGACTTGACCCGCGCACGAAGATAATCTCCCTGTTCGCGTTGCTGATTGCAATCTTCGCGGCGCAAGGTTGGTCGGCATATCTCGCGCTGACAGTCTTGACGCTTAGCCTAATCTTTCTGTCGAAGGTGCCGCCTCTTACCGTGCTAAAGTCCGTCAAGCCTCTCAGCTGGATAATCCTGTTCACATTGCTGATTCACTTCGTCAGCCACGACGGAGAAGTCCTCGCGAAAGTTTACGTGTTCAAGGTGACGACGGAGGGAATAATCTACGGCGTGCAGATAAGCTTGCGGCTGATGCTGTTAATCATGTTGTCGAGCCTGCTGACGTTCACGACTTCACCCTTGCAACTGACCGACGCCACCGAGAAGCTTTTATCGCCGCTGAAAAGATTCGGCGTGCCGAGTCACGAATTGGCGATGATGATGACGATTGCAATCCGATTCGTGCCGACGCTGATTGAAGAGGCGGACAAAATCATTAAGGCGCAGAAGTCTCGCGGATTGGACTTCGAGTCGGGAGGCTTCGTAAAAAAGTTGCGGGCGATGGTTCCAATCTTAGTGCCGCTGTTCTTGTCTAGCTTTAGGCGGGCTGATGATTTGGCTATGGCAATGGAGGCGCGTTGTTATCGTGGCGGCGAAGGTCGAACGCACATGAAGCAACTACGCCTGACGAATTTGGATTACTGCGCGGCAACGTTCGTGATTGCAATCTGCGCGGCGGTCGGAGGGTTGAGCTATGCGGCATGAACATAAACAGGCAATGAGACTTCGGCGGCGGAACATTGCGTTGACGGTTGCTTATGACGGCACGAACTACAACGGCTTTCAATGGCAAAGCCCGCCGAGGGTTGCTGTGCAAAATGTCTTGGAGGAACGGTTGGAAAAAATCTTCGGCGATAAGATTGAGCTTGCGGCGGCAGGCAGGACTGATTCGGGAGTTCATGCGTTCGGGCAGGTCGTCAATTTCTTCACGGACGGACGCATTGACATTGATAAGATTCCTATCGCGGCGAGTTGCGTCTTGCCGAGTGATATTGTCGTTCGCGAGGCTCGTGAGGTCGACAAAGACTTCAGCGCGTTGCACAGTGCTAAGAGCAAAGTTTATCTCTATCGAATCCTGCGCGGCGCGGCGTCCAATCCTTTTGTCAATCGCTTTGCCTGGCATATCTTCCGTCCGCTTGAGGTTGACGCAATGGACGCGGCGTTGAAAGTCTTAATCGGCACGCATGACTATTCGAGCTTCAAGGCGGCGGGCTCTGCTCCCAACATGAATCCAACCCGCACGATTTACGCGGCGGAGCTTTACGAAGAAAATTTTTTCGGCGGCGACTGCTTGACGATAAAACTTCACGCAAGCGGCTTTCTCTATCACATGGCAAGAAATATCGTTGCACTAGTCGTAGCCGTCGGTCGTGGCAGGGTGACGCTTGACGACTTCAAAAAGATTTTCGACGCCCGCGACAGAAGTCTTGTCCCCGCGACGGCTCCGGCTTGTGGGCTGTGCTTGCAAAAAGTTTTCTATTGAGGAGGTGAGGTCATGACTTGGTTACGTTGGGGCATTCGGGCGATAATCGCGTTGGCGGCAGTGCATGTGATTATCTTCCTGCTCATGCTGATAAAATTTTTGTCTGCCTGACTGCCTCGGATAAAATTATCGCGGCGGAGGTTGCAACGTTCAAGCTCTCGGCGTGCCCGTTCATCGGTATGAAAATCTTTCGGGCGGCGTCGAGGATTTTTTTTGTCACGCCATTAGCCTCCGAACCAAAGACGATTGCAACTTGCCCGCTGAAGTCGTGACGATAATAAATCTCCGCCGACGAATCAACCGCCGCCGCTAACACTTCAACGCCGCGCAGGTTCAAGAAGTCTTCGTGCGTCAACTTTATAACCGGCAGGTGGAAGATTGCCCCCATCGACGAACGAACGACCTTTGGATTAAAAATCTCCGCTGAGCCGTCCAATAGGATAGCCGAGCAATCGAACGCCGCCGCCGTCCTAAGAATCGTCCCGACGTTGCCGGGGTCTTGCACTCCGTCAAGCGCGACGATTATTTTTTTTGCCAAGACCTCTTCAAGCGTGGAAAGCCTCTGACGAATAACGAGCAATATTCCTTGAGGTGTCTGCGTGTCGCTGAGTCTTTGCATTGTCGCGGGCGAGACTTCCTCTAAGTTCTTTAAGCGATTAACCAAAGCCGCTCCTCTTGCGTCGGATAAAAAGTCCCGCGTGAAGAATCCGAACTCAATCTGCGCGGGAGGTACCTCTTCACAGAGCCTCAAGCCTTCCGCCACGAAAAGTTTCAGCTCGTTACGGAACTTCTTTTGCGCAAGCTTGCGGACGAGTTTTACGTTTGACATTGTAAAGCCTCCGTGCTATAAAATTTTTAAAGGAGTGATTGACTTGAAGAAAACGTACAAGATTGATGTTGATTGCGCGAACTGCGCCAGCCTAATGGAAACCGAGACTAAGAAGACTGCGGGCGTGCGTGATGCCGTCGTGAACTTCATGACGCTTAAGATGAAAGTCGAGTTCGAGGACGGCGTTGACGTTAAAGAAGTCATGAGCCGCGTCCGCGACAACTGCAAGCGCGTCGAAAAGGATTGCGAGATTTTCTTGTGAACGCTAAGCAACGCAGGAACTTAATCAGAATCATAATCGCGGCGGCATTGCTTATCGGGCTAAACTTCGTCGACGTGTCGGGCGTCGCAAGGTTCGTGCTGTACCTCGTGCCTTATCTGGTCGTCGGCTATGACATTGTGCTTAAAGCCTTCCACGGGTTGAAGAATCGACGACCACTTGACGAAAGTTTATTGATGACGATTGCCACGCTTGGAGCGTTCGCGTTGGCTATTCATGATGACGGCGACTACACCGAGGCGATTGCCGTAATGCTATTCTATCAAATCGGCGAGTGGTTTCAAAGCTACGCAATCGGACGGAGCCGCAAGAACATTTCCGAGCTTATGGACATTCGTCCGGACTATGCAAACGTTGAGACTGACGACGGCTTAGAGCAGGTCGACCCGGACGATGTGGAAGTTGGCACGGTGATAATCGTTCAGCCTGGCGAGAAGGTTCCGATTGATGGCGTGATTGTCGAGGGCACCTCAACGCTTAACACAGTCGCTTTGACGGGTGAGAGCTTGCCGCGTGAAGTTTCGATTGGCGCGGAAGTTATCAGCGGTTGCATAAACCTAAGCGGCGTCTTGAAGGTTCGCACTACTAAAGAGTTCGGCGAGTCTACGGCGTCAAAGATATTGGAACTGGTCGAGGACGCAAGCTCCCGCAAGTCACGTTCGGAAGACTTCATCGCCAAGTTCGCAAGGATTTATACGCCCGCAGTCGTCGGTTGTGCAGTTGCCTTAGCAATCGTCCCGTCGATAATCTTCGGCGGCTGGGAGACGTGGCTTTACCGTGCGCTGATATTCTTGGTGATAAGTTGTCCGTGCGCGTTGGTGATAAGCATTCCGCTGAGTTTCTTTGCGGGTATCGGCGGCGCAAGTCGTGCAGGCATTCTGATTAAGGGTTCCAACTTCCTTGAGACGCTTTCCAAAGTCAAAACTGTCGTCCTGGACAAGACTGGCACCTTGACGCAGGGTAGCTTCGAGGTCGAGGCGGTGCACAGTAAGAATCTGAACTTCGACGAGGAGAAACTTTTACACCTAGCCGCGCATGTCGAACGCTATTCAACGCACCCGATAGCTAATTCCCTGCGCAAGGCTTATCCCAATGAACGCGACGATTGCACGATTGAGGCTGTCGAAGAAATTTCAGGGCGTGGCATTCGTGCGACGATTAATGGGCAAGTCGTCAGCGTCGGCAACGAAAAGTTTATGGACGAGGTCGGCGCGATTTGGAAGGCTTGCTACAAGGTCGGGACGATTATTCATGTGGCGGTTGACGGAGAGTACGCAGGGCATGTCGTCATTGCCGATAAGATTAAGCCGCACGCTAAAGAGGCCGTCGAGGCATTGGGCGCGGAAAATGTTTTCATGTTGACGGGCGACAGCGATAAGATTGCCTCGAAGGTCGCCGACGAGCTTGGCATAAAGAATTACCGTAGCGAACTTCTTCCCGCCGATAAGGTTGCCGAGTTTGAAAAGATTTTGTCAACGAGTTCAAGCAAGGTTGCGTTCGTCGGGGACGGCATTAACGACGCGCCTGTCCTAAGCCGTGCAGACGTCGGAATAGCAATGGGTGCGCTCGGTTCGGACGCGGCGATTGAGGCGGCTGACGTTGTGCTTATGGACGATGACCCGCGCAAAATCTCTAAGGCAATCCGAATCGCCCGCAAGTGTCTTGGCATCGTCAAACAAAATATCGTCTTCGCAATCGGCGTGAAGGTGCTGTGCTTGATACTCGGTGCAATCGGTTTGGCTAACATGTGGGCGGCAATCTTCGCGGACGTGGGCGTTATGATTCTTGCCGTGCTCAACTCAATCCGCAGTCTAATCTTGCCAAAGTAAAACCTTTTTGATATAATCCGCGCAAGCGTATGATTCAAAGTATTTTTTAGGAGGTTAAGACTATGGCTAAATATGTATGCAACGTTTGTGGCTACGTGTACGAAGGCGACGAGCCGCCGGTTGAATGCCCGGTTTGCAAGGCTCCCGCCGATAAGTTCACTAAGCAAGGCGACGAATTGACTTGGGCGGCTGAACACGTCGTCGGCGTGGCGAAGGGTGCTCCCGAAGACATTATCAACGATCTCCGCGCCAACTTCAACGGCGAATGCTGCGAAGTCGGAATGTACCTGGCAATGGCTCGCGTCGCTCATCGTGAAGGCTATCCGGAAATTGGCGAGTATTGGCGTCGCGCTGCTTTGGAAGAGGCTGAGCACGCTGCCAAGTTCGCAGAGTTGTTGGGCGAAGTCCTCACGGACAGCACTAAGAAGAATCTGCAAATGCGCGTAGAGGCTGAGAACGGTGCTACCGCCGGTAAGACTGACCTTGCCAAACGCGCTAAGGCTCTCAACCTCGACGCAATCCACGATACCGTTCACGAAATGGCGCGTGATGAAGCTCGTCACGGCAAAGCGTTCAAAGGTCTGCTTGACCGCTACTTTGGCAAATAAGCCTTGACAGAAAATATCGCGAGTGATAACATTGCTTGCGTTGCGGAGGAGTGTCCGAGCGGTTGAAGGTGCTTGACTCGAAATCAAGTGTGGTCACAAGCCACCGTGGGTTCGAATCCCACCCCCTCCGCCATAAGATGAAATCTCAAGTCGCGTTCCTCGGAGCGCGGCTTTTGCTTTACAAAAAAATCCCCCGACGGCTTGTCGAGGGATTTTTCATTGCGAAAGGGTTTTAGTTCAGTTCGATTTGCTCGGAAGTGGTTATGTCTTTGAGGTCTTCTTCACTGCGGGCAATCTGATATTCAATGACGTTCGACTTAACGGCGCGGATATAAACTGTCGCTTCCTCGTCAGGCTCGTCGATGTTGATTGTGATTCGCTTCGCCTTTTGAATGTTCATCTGATTGGACACGGCTTCGGGCAAGTTCGTATAGAAAACGTCGAAACTGTCGCCGGCATCGATAAACGGATACCACACGTCGAACTTTGTATTGCGGTCGATAATCGTCTTGAACTTGCGCTTGCGATTCCTGCCCACGTAACAGCTAAACGGAGTCTTCGAGGCGTCGGGCGTGATATGTTTGGTTTGAACTGTGCTACCCGCTCGACTTAACAAGAGACCATAAGCGACGCCCGTCTTGCCAGTCGGAGCTGTTAAATCTTTGCGAATCTCTACACCGCGTGCCCGTTGCAATTCGTGAGCCGCCTCCGTACCCAACGCCGGATAAATTTTGAACTCCGGAGCCTTGTCGCCGAATCCAAACAAAATATCCGCTTGAGACTTCTCGCCGTCCTTTGAGTTTGGAATCTTCTTCACGGTGTCGCTAAGGACAATCTGGTCGTTCTCGTTATCCATGTCGCCCAACCAAACTTCCAAGCCGTTCTTATCGCGGCGATAAATGCTGTTGCCCTTCGTGAAGTAGCCCTTCTTAGGCTCGTAACCAACCTTAAGCCGCCCATTAACAAAAGGCATCTCATCAGCGGCAAGGGCAGTGTCTTCGGAGGGCGAAAGGTATTCGGCAAAAAGTTCCGTGACAAGCTTTGACTTAGACGAGTTGCCCGCCAAGAAAATTGAAATCTCATCAATCTCGTTGAGCGACTTTATCTTGCGCAGGGAATTTTTGCTGTTCTTCTCGAAGGCTTCCTTCATCGATATAAAGAAATTGTTTATGCCCGACTTGATACGCTCGCGAATAATCTTTTGCAGGTCAATGCTCACGTCCAACTGAAAATCTTTGACAAGCTGTCCATCGTCGCGGAAAAGGTTTAGTTCAATCGGATTGCCAGTCAGAATCTCTTCAGCCGCCTCGGAGTCGGGAGCCTCCCACACGGGGCGCAACTTTTCAATCAAGGCGTGCATATTTGAATGGGCTTCTTGCGAGTCTTTGATAAAAATCTCGGAGCCTGCGAAACTTATTTTATCCGCCGCCCACGTGAACGGAATCTTGCCGCCCTCAATCATCAACTTATCCTGATTCGCCTTGAAAATCTCGAACGCCAAGAGCTTCAATAGATTTTCGCCGCCTAAAGTCCGGTCGCCGTTCTCGCCGAAGTGCACAAGCATATAATCATAACGGTCGCTTGACGCCTCGCGCAGGAATCCGAAATCAAAATCAGTCGTGCCGCCGCCGAAGTCAAACACTGCGTAATAAATTTCGTCCTCGCCTTCAGGGTCAAAGCCGTATTCCTGCAAAGCCGTTATCGCATAAGCCGCCGCCTCGCTTGCACCCTCTCGCACGGAAAATTTCTTCATTATCGTCTCGTTTGACAATAACGCCCTCGGAAGGGACTTCTTTAATCCCTTTTCAAACGAAAGACGCATTTTATCCCGAACGGGGCGTTCATAAGTCACGGGGAACGACAGGATATAATTCAAGAAGATATGATTCTCCTGCTGCATGTTGTTGATATAAAGTCCGAGGTAATAGGCGTAGATTTCTAGGGGATTTATTTCATCGTCGGCAAGCTCCTCGAACGGCGCAAGCTGTGTGATGAATTTTTTCTCGTCGCGGAGCATGAATTGTGTCTTCGAGCCGCACCAATACTTTAAATCAGTCAGGAACGAATAAAACTTTTCCGAGCCGCCGCTTATCATGTTTTCAAACGCCGCGTGCGATACTTTTACGTCGCTCCATTTTGTAAACGGGCGACCCTCGCGCCAATAATACGCCGTCAAAAAGCTTTCAATGTCAATGAACTGAATCACCGTCGGGTTTTCGTAATTCGCGGCACAATTTATCCCGGCTTTATATGAACCACTGCCGACTTGCAACGGCAGAATCTGCGAGTGCTCGTTCTCATAGGCGACAACCGTCCGGCTCGTGCCAAAGTCAATCGCAACTATCCCGCTTGAAACGTCCGATAACGGATTTCTCGCCACAAAGTTTTCTCCAAGCGCGACTTCCTTGCCGCCCTCTGAGTCGAAGTCCCATAAGTCCCAATGTCCGCGATTAGGGTCGTATAAAAGATTTTCATCGTAAGGGTCAAGACCTGCGCGGTCGTTATCACAATTCAGCAAGAAGGTTTTGAGGTTCTCGGCGATTTTATCGTCCTGCGCGTCCTTTTCCACAAAAACTTTCAAATCGTCCTCCGAAACCTTCACGCTGTTTATAATCTTCGTCATAGCCTCAGCTCCCAAACTTTTTTAGCGATTATAACACAAAAAACATTCGCGTTCGACATCACCCTTGACGAAAAGACTATAAAGAAATTATTATTGCTCATGCTAAACATCAAAGCGGAAGAGGAATGTTTGACATGAAGAAAATTTTTTTGCTGTTGCTGATGATTCTGACGGTAAGCGGTTGTGGCGGCACTGCACAGGATAAAAAGTCCGCCGAGCCTGCCGAAGTCAAAGCCGAAGACAAAGCACCCGTTGCGACTCAATCTGCCGATAAAAAGATTCTTATCCTTTATTACTCGCGAACGGGCGAAGAATACGGCTTAGGCAACATCACCAAGGGTAATACGGAAATCGTCGCTGAATACCTCGCAAAGAAGACTGGCGCGGATATGTTCGAGATTAAGCCCGCGAAGCCTTATCCCGATGCTTACGAACCTTGCACGGAGATTGCCAAGCTTGAACTCGAATCAAACGCCCGACCTGCCTTTGCCTCTAACATCGACAACCTCGCGCAATACGATACTGTCTTCATTGGCTATCCGATATGGTGGGGAGCATTGCCGCGAGTGGTACTGACGTTCCTTGAGGCTAACGACTTCACCGGCAAGACGATTGTCCCGTTCTGTACGCATGGTGGTAGCGGACTTTCTGGCACTGAACGCGAACTTGCTGACGCTTGCCCGAATGCAAAAGTTTTGTCGGGCTTGGCGATAGTCGGCAAGAGTGCGCAGAATGATTTTCCCACCGTTGAAAAAGACATTGATGCCTGGTTGACTCAACTGGGCTATTAATCAAAGTTTGGAGGAAGTATCATGGACATTACACGGCGTGACCTTTTTAAAATGACAGGCGTTGCGGCAATGGGTGCGGCATTCGGACAACTGACTACGCAACCCGCTGAGGCAGCTAAAAAAGTTCCAAAGCTCAAGGCGGCTCCAGTCGTCGGTAGCAGAAACGTTACGGGCACAAAGTACACGGGCACTGCGGCTAAGGTTTACTTCACCGACAAGCTCGACGCCGCGCATCTCATAAAGCTTTACAACATGGTCAACGAAAATATCATCGGCAAGGTCGGAATCAAGCTTCACACGGGCGAACCGCATGGTCCGAACATTTTGCCGCGTGATTGGGTCAAAGCTTTTCAGGCGCAAGTTCCCAATAGCAACATCATCGAGACGAACACGCTTTATAACGGCGCACGCTACACCACGGCTGGTCATCTCGAAACTTTACGGACAAACGGCTGGGACTTTTGCTCTGTCGACATCATGGACGAGGATGGCGGCATTAATCTTCCTGTGCAAGGCGGCTTTCATCTGCAGGAAGTGACGATGGGTAAGACTCTTGTCGATTATAATTCGGTCATCGTCCTAACACACTTCAAAGGACATGCAATGGGCGGCTTCGGCGGTAGCTTGAAGAATATCGCAATCGGCATGGCAAGCGGGCAAGTCGGCAAGGTTCAAGTTCACGGCTATAAGCGTTCCGAAATGCCGCCGCCCGGTCCTTACTGGTTTGACGGTGTGAACATGCCGCTTAAGGAAGAGTTCATGGAGCGCATGGCTGACAGTGGTAAGGCGACCTGCGACCACTTCGGCAAGAGAATTGTATTCCTTAACGTCATGCGGCGACTAAGTGTTGACTGTGACTGCGCGGGGACTTCTGCCGCTGAACCGACTATGGCTGACGTTGGGATTCTTGCCTCGAATGACATCTTAGCGATTGACCAAGCGTGTTGTGACTTTGTTTACACCGCGCCCGATTCAAAGGATTTGCGCGAGCGAATTGAATCACGTCATGGACTGCGGCAACTGTCCGCTATGGCAGAACATAAAATGGGCAATCCTCAATACGAATTGATTTACGTCGATTGAGGCGTATAATAACTTAATTTTGGCGAGCCGTTGCTCGTCTTTTTAAATGACAAAAGAAACTTTGGAGGCTATCGTCGCGCTCGTGCTTTAAAATCTTTCTGGAGGTGTATGCATTGGAAAGTTCGACGTTCATATATTTTTTAACGGCGTCGGTATTGTTGACACTCGCACCTGGTCCGGACATTTTATATTTGCTGACGAAGAGTTTATCTGACGGAGCAAAGGCGGGAATCATTCTGGCTTGCGGCTTGGTCAGCGGAATTGTCTTCCACACGACGCTTGTAATGGTCGGCGTTGCAACGTTCATAAAGTCTTCGACGACTGCGATGCTGTTACTAAAGATTTTCGGCGCGGCGTATCTTTTGTTCTTAGCATTCGGGGCTTTCAAGTCGGCGCACTCTGGCAGAAAAATTTCTCTGGCGCGGACGGACTCGAAGGTTGCGGCTAAGGCTTTGTATAAACGCGGAGTCTTAATGAACGTCCTCAATCCAAAAGTCTTATTGTTCTTCTTAGCATTCCTTCCGCAGTTCGTTGACCTGTCGGCGGACGGCGCGAGCTTGAGGATTTTATTTTTGGGCGTAGTGTTCGCCGCGCAGGCATTGATAATCTTTTCGGGCGTAGCAATGTTCGCGGGGCGTGTCAGACGACTTATCTTAAGCAAAAAAAATATCGGACAACTCCTCGGCTTTGTCGAAGGAATCGTCCTTACATTGATTGCGCTTACGTTGATTCTGTTCTGAATTTATTTCTTGACGAATTTGGAGCCGCTGATTTTATACGTGTCGTCGTCAATGTGGAAGGTTGTCGCCGTGTAATTCTTAAAAGTAATGGAACCGTCATCAAAGGTGAGTATGACGGCTTTATTTTTATAAGACGAGGTGAAGTCCAAACCGTCAAGGGTGAGCGTGTCATTGTTCGCGAAGCCGAAGATAGTATCCTTGCCGTCGCCTTCTTCATAGGTAAAGTTATCTGCGCCAGCATCGCCCCAGAGTGAATCATTGCCCGTGCCGCCTTGAAGAAGGTCATCACCCGTGCCGCCGAGGAGTTTATCTGCGCCCGTGCCGCCAAAGAGAGTATCAGCACCGTCGCCGCCCGATAAGCTGTCGTTACCTGCGCCGCCGAGGAGTTTATCTTTGCCCGTGCCGCCGCTCAAGGTATCTTTACCTTCGCCGCCAGCAAGTGAATCGTTGCCAGAGCCGCCGAGGAGTTTATCATCACCAGTGCCGCCCGACAGAGTATCTTTACCGTCGCCGCCAGCAAGTGAATCGTTGCCAGCCCCGCCGAGCAATTTATCATCGCCAGAGCCGCCGCTCAAGGTATCTTTGCCGTCGCCGCCCGATAAGCTGTCATTGTTGGAACCGCCGAGCAATTTATCATCGCCTGTGCCGCCTGACAGAGTGTCTTTACCTTCGCCGCCGCTGAGTGAATCGTTACCAGAGCCGCCGAGGAGTTTATCATCACCAGAGCCGCCACTTAGATAATCGTTGCCGGTTTGTCCGTAAAGCTTATCATTTCCCGCATTGCCGACGATTGAATCATTTCCGGAGCCGCCATAAAGAGTGTCCTTCGACGAGCCGCCGATAATGCTATTTGCCAATGAATTGCCCGTGATTTTTATGGCTTTAGTTCTAGCAGAGGCATTGACAGTCTTGACTGCTGAACCGATAGTTACCGCCGACTTATCAGAGTTTGTCAGCTTCAAAGTCGTAGTAGTTGAGCTAGATTTCTTTGTACCGTCGATGTTGAGAGTATCCAAACTCGACGCGCCTTGCAAAGTTATCTTGCCAGTGCCGACCGTCACGATAATATCTGAGCCGCTCTTGGTTGAAGAATATGTGCCCGTTCCACCGCCTATTTGCAACGTCGAAGTAGAATCAAAGCCGACAATAGTATCGTTGCCGTCTCCGTTCGCGTACTTTATTAAGTTGTTATGCTTCTTGCCGTCATAGTCATAGTCGTCAGTCAAGTCCACATAATCATCGCCTGCCCCGCCCGATATTGTGTTGCCTGTGCCAGAGCCAATACAGTTAATGGTATCGTCACCGTCGCCGCCATTGATTGAAGAATCATAGAGCCGACCATCCATATAGTCATCGCCCGAACCGCCGTCAATCGTGGCATAGGAACCAGTGATGCCGATAAAATCATCATCTGTGCCGGCATTAATTACAACATACTGACCAGTTGTATTGTAAATTGTGTCGCTACCTGCGCCGCCGTTTATCGTAACGTAATGACCATATTCATTTTGAATGAAATCGTTGCCGTCGTCGCCATCAATAAAAACATTGTTGCCGCCATTATAGAAGATTACGTCTCTTGTATTTGTGATTGAATCGTTGCCGTCGAGACCGTAGATTATTGCGCCGTCGAGTGTGTTGTTGATGATGTCGGCATACGGTGTCCCCGTCTTTAATGTTGAATCTGCAGGAGTCGTGTCGGGTGGAGTCGTATCAGGTGGAGTCGTGTCAGGTGGAGTCGTGTCAGGTGGAGTCGTATCAGGCGGCGTCGTGTCTACATCGAAGAGTTCACCAAGCGTTATCATCCTATCGATTGTGCGATAAGTAACGCCTGCAACTTGTGATATGTCAGTGACGCCCTGCAAAGTTATCGTGAAGAGGCGGAAGTCTCCGTCCTCCAAAACGATATAGCCGTTTTCCTTGCGCCATTCCAAGCCACTACCGTCAGTTGCATATTCATCTAATCTTATGGTGTCGTTGTTTGAAAGATCCGTGATGATAATGTCGTTGTGATATGGACCGCCCTGATAAAAAGGATCGAAACGATAAAGATTTTTGCCCGAACCGCCACTTATCGACACGCTACTTGATTCAATGAACCAAAACGTATCGTTGCCTTCGCCGCCAGTCAATGTGATATTTTTTGCTGAGTTCAACGGAATAAACAAATCATTATCGTCGCCGCCGTCAGCGTAAGTACGATCTGTCTTTGTCCAAACCGTATCAGAACCTTTACCACCGTAGATTGTTGGATTTCTGGTATTTCCAGTCGTCCCGATAAAGTCATTGCCGCCCCCGCCATAGATAACATCGTTCGTACTGTTAGCATGCAAGGAAATTTTATCATTTCCTGCGCCAGCATAAAGCGTTTGTTCAGGACCGGCAACAATAAGATCCTCACCGTCGTTCTTGGTTCCGTAAACAACTTTATTGTCGTCAAAGAACCATGTACCGTAGTCGAGATTAATTTGAATGTTTCCCCGCATGTAATGTTGCATAACTCATCACTCCTTCCTTAAAGCCCAAAAAACTAAAATTATCCCACTCATTATCCCCCCCCCCCATGCCCCGTTGTCAAGCCTTTTAGCAAAAAATTTTTGGACGCGTGCAAAAAGTCGCGGCAGGAAAATCACGGCAACGGCAGAATCAATCAGCAGAAAAATTTTTGGACAGGTGAGCACTTTGAACAAGGTAAAAGAAGTCTTGCGCAAGATAAGAAATATTTTAATCGGGCTAATCGTGCTGATGATTCTAATCGTCGGCGGATTCGCGGCGGCGGTGAAGTTCGACCTCCTCAGCACGGAGGATGTCGCCATGCTCAACGAGGAGCTTGGGTTATATCGGTTGCCCTTCGTCGGCAATGGCAGATATTTTGAAGTGCCCGAAGGTGTCAAGTGGCCTCCGCCGCCCGAACCTGAACCAAAGCCTGAACCTAAACCTGAGGAACAAAAGCCCGAAGTTATCGAGCCGCCAAAGGAAGAGCCTAAGCCAAAAGAGGAAAAGCCTAAGGAAGTTAAAATCGACAAGAAGGCAATCGACGAGCAACGCGCTCAACGTGAGGCAGAGGAAAAGAAACGCCTTGCACGATTGGCGCGAATCTACGAGAGCATGAGACCGCAGGAGGCAGCCAACGCTTTAATCAACGTCGACTGGGATACGACCGTTTTAATCTTCCAACGCATGAGTGAAGACTCGGTAGCACAGATTTTGGCTAAGATGGAACCCGAAGCCGCCGCGCAGTTGACGGAAATGCTTTACGCCGGTACGCAACGACGAGTAACCACGCCTTATGACACCATGCGCAATGAACCCGTCACCACTACCGAACAACTCTTAGGAACGGAATAAACTTCAAGCTTGCACTTATGAAAAGAAAAAGTGATTCGATTTTCCAAAAAATGATTGTCAAACCTCCTGCGATTTGTGGTTTAATATTACAAATTGTTTGCGGGAGGTTTTTTATGAACATTGCTATCGTAGATGATGAACAAATGGAACTTGCACTTGCTGAGACATACATAAAAAGATATATTCGCCAAAAAGGATTAAGATAATCTGTGCGGCTTAGGTTATAATTCTCGTGAGGTGTTCTTCATGAATATAGCAAAGGATTGGAAAATACTTAGGAGCGGCCGTCGGTCAGACTTCGCAATAATAACTGCTGTGACGATTATATTTTTCGTCGTGATAGCAATGAATGTGCGGCTGATATTTAACGTGACTTATAATCAGACGGAAGAAATCGGGCAGATGCGTTTGGAAGTAATACGTGGCGACTTTCAAGGAACATTGCAAGCGGCAGAAGGCACTACAATACAAATGGCAACTGAGGCAGAGCAACTGATAAAGTCCGGGGCGACGCAAGAGGAGATAAAAAATTTCTTCTATAAACGAAAAAATGAGCAACGGCAATTAACGTCGGGAGTTTGTTTTAACGTGTACATAGCGGGAAAAGATTGGGCGATAATCCCGAACTTCAACATGCCTCCGGAGTATCACGCGCAGGAAAGACTTTGGTACAAGGGCGCACAAGAAAGTAAAGGGAATATATTCATAACGGAACCATATATCGACGCGATGACGGGCGAAATGTGCTACACGATGTCAAAAATCCTGCCGGACAATGAAACGGTCGTCGCATTGGATTTCAATTTATCGGACGTGCAAAAGTCGATAGCAAGGATGAGTTCGACTAGCAACAGCAAAGCCTTAATCGTGACGAAAGACGGAATGATAGTCGGCTACACAAATATGAGTTTCGTCGGCGAGAAAATCAGCAAGAAGTTGCCCGATTACGAGAACATTTTAAGCCAAATAATTCAAGCGGGGCGTAGTGAAAGTTTTGTAACGGAATTGGACGACAAAGAGCATACGATATTCAGCAGTGAGACCTCGAACGGTTGGTATATGATATTGAGCGTGGATAATTGGGCGTTTTACAAGCAAAGTTACATACAAATCATAGTTACGACGCTGATAAGTCTGCTGATGATGTTGGCGGTAATACTTTTTTATCTGAACGCAATGAGAAATGGTTTGCGGGCGGAAAATGCTCTGCAAGTCAAAGAAGAATTTTTATCGCGGCTTTCAAAGGAACTGCGCGACCCGTTAAATAAAATCTTGGACGCTTCAAGCTTGGAAGTAATAAAATCCGATACCAATCCCGCCGAAAAAGCCGCTGAAGTTCGCGAATCGGCGTTAAAGCTCTCGGACATGTTGGATAATCTATTTTCTTACTCAAACATTGTATCGACGGATAAAAAAGCAACTGCTAACAAGGATTTTCAAGAGGAGAACCTTTCCAAAGTAAGTCGATATGCTCGGAAGGGTATCATTGCGGTTTTGGTCGTGGCAATGATTGTGGCTTTCGGGATATGTTTAGCGGCTACAGTCCGTTGGGGTGATACTAAAATGACCCGTGAGGCTGATATTTACGAGCACCAACTTTATAATTGGATTGAAAGTCAACGCGATACTTTGATGATGTTCGTAAATCTTTTGAGTGAACACCCTGAGCTTATGGACGATTATCCTTCTGCCGTGAAGTTTTTGGACGACCTTGCTAAGCACTATCCTGAAATTTCCGTATGCTACTTGGCTAATCCTTACAAAGAACACAATCTCATAATGAATAATGGCTGGGAATCGTCCGACCCGGATTGGAAGGTTAATCAGCGTCCGTGGTACATTGCTGCAGAAAGTTCTGTTAGTGGCTTTAGCATTTCCGCGCCCTATTATGATGCGCAAACCGGGCTTTACTGTATAACGATGGCTAAGATTGTTTGGGGAACAAATGGAGATTTTGTTGGTATATTCGGCATAGATTTTTATATCGACCGTTTGATACATATCTTGGACGCGAGCTACACGAAGAACGGCTACGCTTTTCTCGTAGACCGCAACGGAGTTATCATCAATCACCCGAATAACGATTATCAGCTGTCAAAAACTCAGATGACAAACATTAACGATACCGAATACTCTTTAGCTTATTCCAGTCCAAATGTCGTTACGTTGAAGGATTACGTAGGAAATCAAATGGCGTGTCTTGCAAAAAAGAACCAAGTATCGGATTTTACGGTTGTCGTAGCAAACAGTTGGTGGAATATTTACGGCAATATCGTCATGCTCGGCGGATTTTTTATAATTTTAGTCTTGATATGCGTCTTAATCGTGCGTGTGTTGATAAATCGGCAGTTAAGGTGGCAATACTCGGTAAATCGTCAACTAAAGGTGGCCTCCGATACTGCAATGGCGGCAAGTCAAGCTAAATCGCAATTCCTAGCGCAAATGAGCCACGAGATTAGAACTCCGATTAATGCAGTCCTTGGTATGAACGAAATGATATTGCGCGAGAGCAAAACGGAAACAATTATAGATTACTCTAGAAATATTCAAAGCGCAGGAAAAACTTTGCTAAGTCTAATCAATTCTATCCTTGATTTCAGTAAGATTGAGGATGGTAAAATGACAATTATGCCCGTTCGCTACGAAACAATTAATTTAATCGATGATTTGGTAAATATGACAGTTGAGCGTGCTAAAAAGAAGGGTTTGACGTTTAATACGGAAATAGAATCAAATATTCCACGCAGTTTATATGGCGATGATGTTCGGATTCGGCAAATTATCACAAATTTACTAACAAACGCGGTTAAATATACGCATAAAGGTTCAGTTACATTAAAAATAAGCGGAAATAAGCTTGATCCTAATACATTTGAGTTGCAAATTATGGTCAGTGACACTGGAATTGGCATTCGCGAGGAAGATTTGGACAAATTATTCATTTCATTTCAGCGAATTGACGAGGAACACAATCGAAATATCGAGGGAACAGGGCTTGGAATATCAATAGTACAAAGACTTTTGGCAATGATGGGTAGTAAGCTTGAAGTGGTGAGCAAATATGGTAAAGGCTCGGCATTTTCGTTTGTGTTGCAACAAAAAATCATCGACAATACACCTTTAGGCAATTATGTGGAGCATCACATTAAAAATTACGTTGAAGGCGCGGAAAAAAGATATTTAACGTCGGCAGATGCGAAAGTTTTAGCAGTGGACGATAACGATATGAATTTAAAGGTAATCCGTGGGCTGTTGAAACGGAATAAAATCATTCCCGACGTTGCCGAGAGCGGTCGACATTGTATTGAGCTTGCTAAAAAGAATTTTTATCATGTAATCTTTCTTGATAATATGATGCCAGAGTTAAGCGGCATTGAAACGCTAAAAATTATGCGTAGAGAAAAAATTTTGAGTGAAAAAACTAAAGTAATTATGTTGACGGCGAGTGCGATAGCTGGAATGCGCGAAATGTATCTTAGTGAAGGCTTCGACGATTATTTGAGCAAACCCATTGACGTTTCGGAGCTTGAAAACATATTGGAAAAACATTTACCGCCCGAAATTGTCTCGTTTGAAGAGGAAAACGCAGAAAAAGTCATTGAAGAACCAGAAGAAGTAGTCGGTGAAGACGAATTCAGTAAAAAAGAGCGTAAAAAGTTCGCGGAAATGTGTCCTGATATAAATTTGGAAATCGGATTGAAATATTGCATGGACAGTAAGGAATTTATGATACAAATGCTTATGACGTTCGCAGATGGCGACAAGAAGGCGGATAAAATTCAAGAGAAATTCGACGCAAAGGATTGGAAAAACTATCAAATACTCGTTCATGCGCTAAAATCGACTTCGCTATCAATAGGGGCAGAAAAATTGAGTGAGGAAGCAAAAAATTTGGAATTGGCAGCTAAAAACGGCGCGGAGGAAGAAATTTTAGCAAATCATGCGGCATTGATTAAAGATTATGCAAAAGTGCGGGAGGAAATTGACAAATGGCTAAAATCTTAATCGTGGACGATGAAGAAATGATGTTGATGCTTTCTGAACGGATTTTATCTCGAAAATATGAGGTTGTGACGGCGATAAACGGCTTTGAGGCGATAAAATTATTTGAAAGCGAAAAACCCGACTTAGTTTTGTCCGATTTAATGATGCCAGAGATGAGTGGCTACGAATTACACAGAATTTTACAAGAAAAAAGCACGGAAGCAGTTCCAATAATATTTATGTCGGCAGATGAGGGAGAAGAAAACGAAATAAAAGGTTTTGAATTGGGTGCGGCGGATTATATACGAAAACCTGTACGCCCAGATGTGCTTTTACGGCGAGTCGGTAACATAATCGATAATTTAGATAAGATTCATGGACTTGAAGTGGCGGCAGAAACAGACTCGCTGACAAAAATGCTTAATAAGGCGGCGGCTCAGAAAAAAATCGGTGAAATGATAGAAAAATCCTCTTCGGGCGCGTTATTGATGATAGATTTGGATAGTTTCAAACTTGTAAATGACATTTACGGACACGCGGCGGGCGATAAGGTGTTAGTGAAGTTTTCGGAGCTGGTAAAAAGTATAATTCGAGAAAAAGACTTGGCTGGGCGTATGGGCGGCGATGAATTTGTAGCCTTTTTAAAAAACGTAACTGACGAAAGAATTTTGAAAACCAAAACCGTCTATTTGAACGAGGAAATATTGAACTACGCGAAAAAATTGCTGGGCGAATCGATGAATATACCTTTGGGCGCGAGTTTAGGGGCGGTTTTCGTGCCTGATGAAGGCAGAGACTTTCAAAGCTTATATAAAAAGGCTGACAAAGCCCTTTATGATATTAAGCAGCACGGCAAACACGGAATTGCTGTATACGGGACGCATAAGCACTTAGAAAAATCTTCTTTAGTCAATGGAATATCTCAAATGCGGCTGATATTGGGCGAACGTAACGTAGAATCGGGCGCATATTACGTTGAATTTGACATTTTCAAGAAAATATATCAGTTATTGGCTAGAATGGTGGATAACTACAAAAAAGGCTTGGTGTTAATGCAATTCACATTAGACGATGAAAGTCTTGCGCAAGAATTTAAAGAGATATTGCTACACTCGTTAAGAAAAAGTGATTGCGTGACGCAGAGCGGTAAGAAATTTCTTGTTTTACTGATGGAAGCGACGGAATTGGAGTCGGAAATTGTTCATAAAAGGATATTTTCGCGCCTTAATGATAATTTAGCGGAAAAAGTATTGTTTGAGCGGGAGAAAATAGAATGAAGCGCATTTATAACGCCAAAAACTTTAATCTGATAGCGGCGGCAATTAGTCTTATTGTTTTCGTCCCGCTGATAATGTTGGTTTTTAGTTTTATGAAATCATTTGAGGAGCGACAAGAGAAAGTCGGCTTTATAATCCTCGGCGATATTCACGTTGCGGGCTGGAATGAATCGCATTACAAAGGAATTAAG
>JAFWCT010000094.1 GCA_017534385.1 Selenomonadaceae bacterium | reverse complement strand
AGGACTTTGTAATCATTTTTATTTTTCCGGTAGTGGTATGAATACAGTAACAAGTGCTACCCTTTTGGAGATATTCGGGCTTTGTTATACGTGCATTGCTGTCGGACACGGAAAGGATTTGGAAATCGCCTTCTTTGGACATTAATTTAACTTCCATTCTTGCCGTAATAAATGGCATGAAGTTGCGAGGAATCGGATTTTTGACTTCAGGCGGTGCAGGCGTCACGACTTTTGGTTCAAGCTTAGGAGGCGGAGCTATAAATTGGGATTCTATGGCATCGCTTCTGTGTGGGAGCCATTCGATATGGAATTTAATTTCTTCGCCTGCTTTTACGTCTGTGATATTATAAACATAAGGTTTATTGTTCCAAGTGGGCGTGGACGTGTCGAGTATTAGTTTATCGTTCACAATCAGCTTGGTAAAGTCAATCCAATAAGGAATACGTTTAGATTTGTCTTCTGGATTTAAAACAAACGGACCTCCGAGACGTATTTGCACGTTTCCTTCCACTATAGCCTTAGCGACAATATCCAATTCTCCCTTATAGGAATCAATTATGTGACAAGTTCCTTCTTTTTGCCACCATTTTGGTTTACTTATGCGAGCTTTTTTATCTGAAAGAGAAAGGATTTGAATCGTTTCTTCGTTCATTTTTTTATTAATACGGACGTATATTTTGGCAGTAAAATATAAGCTAAATTTGTTATTAATTAGCTCAAGGTAACGGACGTTAGATTCTTTATCACTGAGAATGCTAAAGAGGAACATTAATAAAAGCGTTGATGAATTAGGAAAACCTTGTGAGAATGAGCTATGCAAAACTTTGTAAAGTTCCTCGTTACCAAGTTCCCTTCTGGAATCTTCGGTCAGTTTAAAAGTTCGTATAAGGTGTATACTCAACGCCGCTAAACCGTAGAAAGGATTTTCGGCTAAGAACTTGTTTTCTTTTTCCAATTCATACAAGACCTTAGCGAAATTCATGAAGGAAGAAAACCAAAATTTACATTGTTCCTGCGGTGTTCTAGCCATTCGTGTAATGGAATTATCGTTATAAATCCTATGTATATAAAGAGGTGTTGAGATTCGTAAAAATCGTCTCGCGTGGCAATACATATTAATAGTACGAATAGCATCTCCTGAAGTAGGTATATTTGCAAAGAAAATTTTGTTTCTGAGTATAAAGTCGCGACGAACAAATTTTGTCCATGCAGCTAGATCATTTCCGGAGGAAGCTAACTTTGTCAATGGAGCTGTGGAACTTCCTTCAAGGAGAAGCCGACTGAGATTTTTATTTGGATCGTCCATAACAAATTCTGTCTGAATCCCTCTCATCTTGCTGTTCACGCCATCTTTGTTCAGATAAATATCATTCGGCGCACGCAAAAAATACCAAGAAGAAGAGTAAACCACTTCAGCATCATAAAGAATTGCCGCCATATAAAAAGTTTCAAGTGCGGTACTTAAAATCATGTCGTCTGCGTCCATAAAATAAAGGTAGTCGCCACGTGCTAACAACATTCCCATATTGCGTGGAACATGACCGCCGCCCCCCGAATTCTTTTCTGTTTTTTCAAGTTTAAGCCGTCCATGGAATTTAGGAGCGTACTCTTTGACAATTTTAACGCTATCATCTGTGGAGCAGTCATCAACTACGATAACCTCGAAGTCTTGAAACGTCTGAATTAAAAGGCTGTCAAGGCATTCGTTGATATATTTCTCAGCGTTGTACATGGGGATAACTACGGAGACGGCATGATACTTTCGAGAAGGAAGACCTTTTCCCAACAAGATAGCCGCTGTATCGGAGTCAACCCACGGCGTTTTAATAAAATATTTCATAAACAGCTGATAAAACGGGTCATTTGTGTCCATAATAAAGCTCCATTTGCCAGCTGCATAATGGCAAAGCTTTTTGTCAACGTTGAATTCCCTTCTGCGTCGTGCATGCAGAACATAGAAATTAAATCTTATCGGCAACTTTAGCGCAGAAGCCGCGAAACAATAATTTAAAACGTCTTGATCAAAACATACAATACGTGGATACTCACTTACGAATTTTGTTCCCGCCGCTAATTTAGCTTCTTCGTTGTGTAGGACTTTCAAGTTCATTAGCAGAATTCCAGCATTGAAATAAATTTCTTCCGCAATCACACCTTCAGTAACAAAAAGAGCAACTTCTTTAACTGGCACGCCATTATCAATTTCCGGAACAACTCCAAGCGGTTTATCACCTAGTTCAATCTGCCAAAACTCCGCAATGTCGAGATTGACGACAATATCCGAGTCCAGATAAATCGCCTTTTCTATCCCCTGCGGAAGAAGAAGATCCGGAATAAAGAATCGATAAAACGTTGCGATACTGAAGTTAGAGGCTTTAACCTTTGGAAATTGCTCTTCTATTTTCACGAGACCATCGGCGCACAGCTCCTCAACGTTATAAAACTTTAACTGTTGCCCGTAACGTTCAACTATTTGCATAAGTTTTTCGCGGTTGTCTTCTGTCAACGTGTTGTCGTGCAAGAGATGAATCATAACTTTGGACTTGGTGTTTTCAAAGAGAGAAAGAATTGCTGTGCCCGTGAATCTTGAATAAGTCTTTGTCCCGTCGTAAAGGGCAAAGCAAACATGAATCAAAGATTTGTCCACGTTGTTCTTCGGAATAATTATTGGGACGTTAGGAACCAAAGCACGAGAAGTCCGCACTAGAGAGCGTGGCTTAACGAAGTTGACCCTCTGCGGTGGCGAAGATATTGCCAGCTCCGCGAAGAATCTTTGCTCCTTTTTATTTATCATAAAATCACTCCTTATCCTCTGTTAGTTTGTGCTGACCTAGCATCGTCGTCAAGGTGTCGCGATTGAATCGATACGTGGCGGAGGAGAAATCTTGCCCCGCGTCATAGCGATTGGACGGCGCGTTTATCAGCCCACAAAATGTATCATAGAACATATCGTTTGTAAAATATTTCGCGTGATTGTTTTCAAGCGTCGCCGCTCGGTCGGGGAAGGTTGCTTCATACTCTGGCGACAGGTAGATAAACATTGGCACGCGCAACATTTCAAAGCGGAACACGTCGGGATTATGAGAAATCTCCAAGTCCTCGCCGTGGTCGGAAAAGTAAATCAACGCTTGCAAGTTCAGATTGTCTTTAGCGTAGTCGAAAATCTTTGACAGGACGTAATCGGTGTAGAGAATCGAATTGGCATAGCTCGGAGCCGCCAACATCATTCCTGTACCGTCAGCAGTCACCCACTTTTTAAATCTGCGCGGGTAGCGGCTGTTGTAGTAGATATGACTGCCCATTAGGTGCAAGACGATAAAATTATTCTCGTGCGGGTCAAGGCGGTCGAGGAACTTCAAAAGCACCTCGTCTTCAAGCTCGCTGAAGTCAAAGGTATCGTCCGTCCACTCGGAAACGTCCGCAGTCTTAGCGACTAGAGTAATCGCGCTGTCGAACTCGCCGTAGCGTCCTTGATTGCTGAACCAATAAGTTTTATATCCCGCCTTTCTCGCCACGTCGACGATTGAGACTGACTCGAAAAATTCTTTGTCGTTGTACTGGCTCTGCTCAGTCAAAGCGCGTTGCAGAACTGGTACCGTTTGCGTCCACGAGGCGTAAACGTTTTCAAAGATAATAAACTTTCCGGCGGCTTGCGTCAAGTGCGGAGTATTGTCGAACGTTGATTTATAGTCGGGATTAATCTTCGCGTCGTCGGGGAGGGCAGGCGTCGTCAAAGGTTCATCGAGTTTGCTTTCAAGCCAAGGCGTGTCGTCGAAGGGAAACGCGGGATTATAGACGTGCATGTAATCGCGGCTTGCACTTTCGCCGATAACGAAAATCACAGTGCCAGGAGCTTTAGCGGCTAACGTCTGTTCGGCATCAATGTTCAAGTCGGCTAAGCGGGCGTCGCGTCCTTGAGAATAAAGCTGAGTCTGCGCGGCGTAGTCGGTAACCGTCTTCCACAGCCCCGCCATTGAAGTTTGCGGCGCGTAGTGAATCAGTGCGGCAAGACTACAAATCAACGCGATGGCGGAGGCGGCAGTTCGTTCCGTGTCCAATGCCGTCAAGCTTCGTGTGAAGTTTACATGAGCTTTGAACGCCAGCCACAGTAGCAAGCCCAATACCGCGCAGATTATCAGCAAGTTAGGCAAGCCAATCATAGCGCGGAGGAATTCGCCAGCCTCGTGCCAGTTCGTCAGGTAGATTGCCATTAGCGACGCCGGCGATAGGCAATGCCACGTTAAGCAGTAATAGACCAACTCGACGAGCGGAATCAGCCAGAAGAATAAGTTAAGCAGACTCATCAACGCGGCGGCAAGTCGTGACTTCGCAAGCAAGACTTCCGCGCTTGTGAGCAAAATAAAAATCGCCGTGCCGACAGCGAAGTCATAATAGATTAACGACATGAACCATTGCCGCTGATAAGTCCACGTGTAAAGGAGCGGAAACGTTATCAGCCACGCCAGCCCCGTTAGGAGGTTCGGTAACATTGGTCGGGAAAAAATATCTGCGCGGGCGGCGAACTGAATCAACCATAGCAGAGCAATCGTCGCGGGTATCGGTGGCAAAAAGTATTGCGGCGCGGCGGGCTGTCCTATGTCAATGTAAAAGACTTCGCCGAGGTAGTAATACAACGCCGCGTAGGCTAGGAATTTCTTTGCGTTAGACATGAGCAAGTTCAATGGCAAGCTTAGCGTTTTTGCGAGCTAAGTCGCCAAGTTCCTTTAGTAAAGTATCGTCGCAAGCGTTCCTGTGTTCGGAAAGCTTCTTCAAGGTCGCGTCGAAGATTTTATCAGCGGTCACGTCCGCCAGATTGCCAAGCGGCTCCTCACCGACGGAATCAAGGAAGCGTTCAATCTTCGGGTCGTAGGAGATGCCGAGCATGGGAACGTTCATGACGCCCGCGAATATCAGCGCGTGAAGTCGAACGCCAATCAAAACGTCCATGCACCCGACGAGGCTTAGAATCTCTTGCGTGGTGAATTCTTCGTCGAGGACAGCGGGCGCACTCTTCATCAAGGCGGCGATTGATTCGGCGGCGCGTATGTCTTCAGGGAACTTCATCGGGATAAAGATAATCTTAGCGTCAGTAGTCTCGTTAAGGCGGTCGAGGGCGTTGGCTAGTTCGCGCTGAAACTTTTCCCAATCAAGCCAATGCCGAATCGCCACGCCTATGAACCGTCCGCTGTGATTGTTCACGTGCCGCGATAAGATTTCCTTGCCAACGTCGAGCGGCACAGGTTTAATCGCTAAGACGGGGTCGGCAGTGCAATAAATCTTCGGACGCGTTATCTTAAGTCGGGAAAGTTCTTCGAGTGAGCCTCTGTCGCGAACGGTGATTAAGTTGACGCGGTTTAGGATAAAGTTCGTGAGCTTGTGAGCTAGCACGCCGCGAATCGGTCCGATACCTTGGGCGTAAAGCATGACACGTCTTCCGAAGGCTAGCGCAAAAAAAATTATCGTCAGGTAATAGTAAAGGCTCCGCCCGCTCGTGATGTTTTGAAGTAGTGAACCGCCGCCCGATATGAGCAAGTCCGCCGCCCGAATTCTCTTTATGATTGTCCAAAGGTCCAGCCACGGCACCGCGTCGACGTTATGGCGTCTTTTCGTGTATTCGGGGTTGAGGGAGATGACAGTTACGCTTAAGTCTTCGACACCTTCGCGCAAGACTTCAAGCATCGCCGAGAGCATTGCCTCATCTCCGCCGTTCTTAGAGCCGTAATAGCCGGATACTACAATTTTCATATCTGCTCCTTAGTTCTAATTCCTAGTCCCTACTTTATTCTGCCCGCGCCGCAATTCCCCTGCTTGCATAAGATTAACGTGAGTGATAGAATCATACGCAAAGGAGGTTGATTGCTTTGATTAAGAAAATTTTTGCCGTAGCTCTTCTGTGTGTTGCTATGATGATTAGCGGTTGCTCTGAGTCGGCTGAAGATGATAAACCCATTAACACCGCGCAGGCGTCGCCCGTTGCCAAAAGTGTTCCAGCGTTCAAGACGACGACTATCACCGGCGAGACAGTCACGAATGAAATTTTCTCGGCAAAGAAAATTACCATCGTAAACATTTGGGGAACGTTCTGCCCGCCGTGTATTGGCGAAATGCCCGAACTAGGAGACATGGCACGCAACCTGCCAAAGGACGCGCAACTTATCGGATTGGTCTGCGACACTTCGGACGGTTCCCAACAGATTAAAAAGGCTTTGCAGATAACCAAGGAGGCTGGCGCGGACTTCGTGAACGTTATCCCCGATGAAAACCTGCTTAGGTTTATGGAAGGCGTTGAGGCTGTTCCGACGACGATATTTATCAACAGCAAAGGCGAGGTCGTCGGCAAGGCGATTATCGGTGCAGACGTTGACGGGTACAAAGATGAACTCAAAAGACTTCTGGCGCAGTAGGTTGATAATCTTCTTGGCAAGCGCGTCGATGATTGCGTTTGGTATATGGCGCGGCGAACTGTCTACGGTCTTCGCGAAGGCTACGCGCATTTGTCTTGAGTGCATTGGGCTTGGCTAATGCGGCGGCGATTGATTCAGCTTGCGGCGACGATTCTAACCAATCCATACGCGGCGAACTTTCTAAGCGGCAAACTCTATCGCGGGGAGCTGAAGAACTTTTGCGCACCAGGTCTTAACTGTTGGTCGTGTCCAGCGGCGGCGTTGAGTTGTCCTATTGGCGCGTTGCAAGCAGTTGCGGGTTCGGGCGGCAAGTTCGGCTTCTACGCGGCGGGTATTGTGCTGTTAATCGGTTTGCTACTTGGTCGGGCAGTGTGTAGCTTTTTATGTCCGTTCGGGCTGATTCAAGAGTTGCTGAATAAAATCCCGTCGCCAAAGCTCGAGTTGCCGCGTCGACTGCTAAGCGTGAAATATTTCCTGCTGATAGTCTTCGTGCTGATTCTGCCAGTTGCGTTACCGTTAGGCGAGCCGGCCTTCTGCGAATACATTTGCCCGGCAGGAACGCTTGAAGCCGGTTTACCACTTATCGCCACGCATGAAGAGTTCCGCCCCGTGCTAGGCAATCTGTTCGCGCTGAAGGTCTCAATCCTGCTTGCCGTGATTGCAGGTTGCGTAGTCGTGCACAGATTCTTTTGCCGCGTGATGTGTCCGCTCGGAGCGATTTACGGCTTACTCAATAAGCACAGTTTCTATCAGCTGACCTGCGCGGCGGATAAGTGCGTTAACTGCGGGCGGTGCAAGACGATTTGTCCGCTTGACCTCGACCCGACGAAAGACTTTGCCTCCGCTGAATGCCTGCGCTGTGGAAAGTGCAAGAAGGTTTGTCCGACACGAGCCTTGACATAAAAAAAGACGACGATTACTCGCCGCCAAGACACTTTAGAGGGTGCCCTTAGTTGAGAGCACGCCTCTTATTTTTTTGTCGAAGGTGACTGCCGCCCTGAGCGCGTGCCCTAATGCCTTGAATATCGCCTCAACCTTGTGATGAGAATTCTTGCCGTAAAGAACTTTGACATGCAGAGTAATGCCCGCGTTGAAGGCGAAGGCTCGCAGGAACTCTTCCAAAAGCTCCGTGTCAAAGTCGCCGATAGAAGGTGCAAGCTCCCCCACGTCGCAGACTAGGAAAGGTCGCCCGCTAATGTCAAGACTCACCAAAGCAAGTGACTCGTCCATTGGCAGGAAAAAAGTTCCGTAGCGGGCAATGCCACGTTTATCGCCGAGAGCCTCCTTTAACGCCGCGCCGAGTGCAATCCCAATGTCCTCTATGCTGTGGTGCCCGTCAACGTCCAAATCGCCCGCGCAGTGAACTTGCAAATCGAATTGCCCATGCGCCGCGAAAAGGTTCAGCATGTGATTGAAGAAGCCTACGCCCGAATCAATCGATGCGGAGCCTGAGCCGTCCAAATTTATCTCAACGTCAACTTGCGTCTCATTAGTCGCCCGATTAACTTTGCCGATTCTCATTGCCCCGCCTCCATGAAAGATTCTATCGCGCTGAAAACTTCGTCGTTCTCAGTGCGCGTGCCGATTGATATGCGCAGACAGTTCTTTAGTCCGAACGCGCTCGGCGAGAAATACCTTATCCCAATGCCTAGCGTCTCCAAGTAGTCTTTAAGTTCCTGCGCCGCGTCCAAACGTATCAGAATGAAGTTTGCCTCCGACGGGAAGACCTCGACGTCTGGAAGTGTCTTAAGGCGTTCGCTCATGCGGTTGCGTTCGGCGATAATCATTTGTATCCGCGGCACGAATTCATTGCGCATTTGATAAACAACGTCCGCCGCCGCCAATGTCAGCACGTTCATATGGTAAGGCATGAAGCACTTGTTAATCATACGCGTGACGCTGGGTTGGGCAATCATGTAGCCAACGCGCGTCCCCGCCATGCCGTAAGCCTTAGAGAACGTCCGAGCCACGATTAGATTTGGATAACGCTTGACCAGATTGACTGCCGAACGTCCATAGAACTCAACGTAAGCCTCATCAAGCAGGAAAGCGCAATCAATCGACGCGGCAATCTGTTCGACCTGCGCGGGTGTCAAGGCGTTGCCGGTGGGGTTATTCGGGTTGCACACGACCGCTAAGCTTGCGTTGACCTCACGGATTGTCTTTATGAACTCGTCGACGTTAAGATTAAACCTCGCGTCCAAGTCGAAAGGCAAGCCGTCAGCCTCCGCCGCCTTAGCGTATATCTTGTACATTGAGAAACTAGGCTGAGGATAAACGACCGTATGCCCTGCGCCTCCGAAGGCATGAAAGACCTTTTCTATAATCTCACTCGACCCACTACCCAATAGAACCTGCGACGTGTCAACGGAAAAGTTTCGGGCAATCTGTTCGACGAGCGAGTAATATTCCTCGTTAGGGTAGCGATTGAACGCCAGCAATCCCAGCCGATTCAAAACGCGCTCTTCAACCAAAGGCGGCAGTCCAAGAGTCGATTCATTGGCGTTGACCTTGATGCGATAAGTTTTCTCCACGCCATCATAGGACGGCATGTCATTCAGTTCGTTGCGGTAATTCATTATCAAAACCTCACAGCATTTTTCCCCGATTATAGCAGAGGCGGCGGGAGCTTGCAAAGTTCATGCGCTAAGGCTAAAATGTTCGCGGAGATGATAAAGATGATTCGCGCCGACTTAGCAAGCCTGAACCTAGACGACGGACAACTTGACAGGCTGGAAAGGTTTTATCGGCTGGTGATTGAGCAAAACCGCTTGATGAACCTGACGACGATAACTGAGCCGCATGAGTTCGCAATCAAACATATCGTCGACTCGGTGAGCGCGTGGGACGATGAACTTCTGCGCGGCATCAATCGTGTTGTCGACATTGGAACGGGCGCGGGCTTCCCAGCAGTGCCGCTGAAGATTTTCCGTCCTCAACTACGATTCACGCTGATTGATTCGCTTCTAAAGCGCGTCGAGTTCTTACGGCGGGTCGTGGCTGAATTGGAGCTTGATGGCGTGGAGGTGATTCACGGACGAGCCGAGGAACTTTCAAGGCAGAAGACCTTCCGCGAACGCTTCGACGCAGTGACCTCACGAGCCGTCGCCCGATTGAACATCTTGGCTGAATACTGCTTGCCGTTCGTGAAGGTCGGCGGAGTGTTCGTGGCGTGGAAGGGTAAAAACTTCCGCCAGGAGCTTGACGAGGCACGAGTGGCGATTAAAATCTTAGGCGGCGGAGAAATTTTTATCCGTGAAGGGAGCTTGCTGACTTTGGAGGATAAGCGAGCTGTGATTTACGTCAACAAGCAACGAAAGACGCCTGACAAGTTCCCACGCCGCGAAAGTGTGATTAGGACTAAGCAGTTGGAAATGAGGAATTGACGTGAGAAAAAATTTTGTGACGGGCGCGGCGATTCTCGCGTTGCTGATGAATGCGCCGCACGTTTCAGCCGACGACGAGATTGTAATCTTCGGAGGCGAGTTCGAGGACGAGGCGTCAACTAAGAAAGCCGATAAGCCTGCGCCGACAAAAGACTTGCCTTCGGAGCCGCGACAGGTTGAACGGCATGACGACTTGCCTTCGGAGCCGCGACAGGTTGAACGGCATGATAACTTGACCTCGGAGCCTCGACAGGTTGAACGACATGACGACTTGACCTCGGAGCCTCGACAGGTTGAACGGCATGATAACTTGACCTCGGAGCCTCGACAGGTTGAACGACATGACGACTTGACCTCGGAGCCGCGACAGCTTGAACGACATGACAACTTGACCTCGGAGCCGCGACAAGTTGAACGACATGACAACTTGACCTCGGAGCCGCGACAGCTTGAACGACATGACAACTTGACCTCGGAGCCTCGACAAGTTGAACGCCCCGAAGACTTGACGCCGATTGAAACGGAGCGACCGTTCCAGCAACCGATTAACATATCGGGCGACCGCGTTGAGGAGCCGATTGCACTTCCGACGCGCAATGAGCCGCCGTCAATCCGTCGAGAGCGCGT
>JAFWCT010000002.1 GCA_017534385.1 Selenomonadaceae bacterium | reverse complement strand
GAGGGAGGGATATTGAATGGCCAATGAAGTCAAAGTTGGGAAAAACGAATCCATAGACAGTGCTCTCCGCCGCTTTAAGCGTACCTGTCAAAAGGCGGGCACGCTCGCAGAGGTTAGAAAGCGTGAACATTATGAAAAACCCAGCGTCCGCCGCAAGAAAAAATCGGAGGCGGCTCGCAAGCGGAAGTATCGTTAATCCTTAGACAAATAACAAAGGCCGCTGCCAGCATTGACGGCGGCTTTTTCGTGATTCTAATCGTAATTTAATAATGGCAAGCCATAATTTATTCAACGACGAATGAAGGGAGACTCGTATAACAATATGCCTGAAAACAAATCCTCGCCGCCCAAGGATAGGACGGGGATAATTTCCATGATAAAAATTTTGCAACACTTCGGAATTAAGGACTTGCAAAAAATTTATGATGAAAACCCTGACACGGACGATCAATTAGACTGGGAAAAACTTCAAAAGTTGGCTAAAAAGTATAAAGTCAACAGCACGATTATTCGTCCGTCTGCCGATGAGTTACGCGAGATAGAATACCCCGCCCTCGCTAAAATGAATGACGGTGCGTATATCGCAATCGGTAGCGTGAATGATGAAGTAGTTTTGGCGATTGACCCGCGAGAAAACAAACCTCAAGCTATTATAATGAAGGAATTCTTGCAGAATTGGTCAAGAGATATGATGATTTTCTCTGCGGCATTTAATTGGGCTTATATAAAGAAAAAATATAACATTGATTGGTTCTGGAAGGTTGTTAAGCGTTACAAAAAGAATCTCTTGGAAGTGGTAGCGGCATCATTATTCATTCAAGTGATGGCACTAGTCTTTCCACTCATTACGCAGGTTATAATCGATAAAGTTATTGGCAACAACGGTTTATCCACACTTACGGTTATCGGTTATAGCATGGTTTTGTTCTTCGCCATGCAAGCACTTCTAACCGCGTTAAAAACTTACATACTCAATCACACAACAAATAAGCTCGATGCTATCTTGGGAACAAGGCTGTTTCGCCACTTAATTTCTTTGCCTCTACCTTATTACGAAAATAGGCGCGTCGGCGAAATTCTTTACCGCATGGATATGCTAGAACGAGTTCGCAACTTCTTTACAGGTCCTGGCTTAATGGCGGTGCTGGATGTTTTATTCTCAGTAGTATTTGTTGCGTTTATGCTTTGGTATTCGGTGCCCTTGACTTTAATTGTGCTTTTGGTGATTCCACTATATTCCGTTCAGCTTTTGGCTATGCCACTTCTCATGCGCAAAATGAATGGTATTTTTCAATCACGGATAGCTGTGCAAGCTTTTATGATAGAATCAATTACCAACATAGAAACAGTTAAAGCTTTGGCAATAGAACCTCAAACAAATAATAGATGGGAGAATCTCAATTCCACATATATTCGCAAGATGTTTGAGATGCGAAAGTTTATGCTTTTTCTTATGGGTTACAGAGGACTTGCCGACGGAGCAATAACACTAGGCGTTCTTTGGTATGGCGGCAATATGGTTATGAATGGCGATTTCACACTCGGTCAACTGATTGCCTTTCAGATGATTTCGCGGCAGGCAACAGAAGCTTTAAGAAAGTTCTTGATGATGTGGTGGAGTATTTTTATGTTCAGAATGGCTATCGGCATGATAGGTGACATTTTGAATACGCCAATGGAACCAATTATGCGTGAAATGGGCAAACGTGGCGACGAGCGAATTGACGGAGCTATTGAATTCAAAGACGTTTCCTTCCGATACCGTGTAGACTTGCCACTTGTCTTAAAGAAGATAAATCTAACTGTCTTGCCCGGTCAAAAAATCGGTATCGTCGGTCGTTCTGGCTCTGGCAAGTCAACATTAACGAACTTGGTACAAAACCTCTATATCCCCGAAGAAGGCTCTGTTACTGTCGGCGGCGTCAATACCCGCGAAGCGAATCTTTCTTGGCTTAGGGAGCAAGTTGGCGTTGTCATGCAAGAGAATTACCTTTTCAACTCCAGCGTTCGTGATAACATTGCAATCAGCCGCCCGACTGCGACAATGGATGAAATTATTCGTGCGGCACGTCTGGCGGGTGCTCATGATTTTATCTTGGAACTCAAAGAAGGCTACGATACTAAGGTTGGCGAACGCGGCGATTCACTCTCTGGCGGTCAACGTCAGCGCGTGGCAATTGCTCGTGCATTGCTTGCCAATCCGCCTGTTTTAATTTTCGACGAAGCAACAAGCGCACTCGACTACGAATCCGAAAGAATTATCTTCAACAACATGGGCGCAATCGGAGAAAAGCGGACGATGCTTATCATTGCTCACAGATTAAGCGCGGTGCGTCGTTGCGATAAAATTATCGTTATCGACAAAGGCGAAATCGTAGAGAGCGGCACGCATGAACAATTAATAGCACACGGCGGGCTATATCGTTACCTTTACGACCAGCAAGAAAGCAGAGGGTAGACATAATGAAAAAATTTATTAAATGGCTAACTCGCGGGGAAGAAGTGGATAAAGAAACAGAATTCTTGCCAGCGATACTCGAAGTGACGGAAACGCCTCCTTCGCCGACAGGACGGCTTGTCATGTGGTCAATCTTGCTTTTAGTCGTCGTAGCGTTGGCTTGGTCAATCTTAGGGCATATTAACGAAGTCGCAGTTGCGTCGGGCAAGGTCATTCCCACTGGACAAATCAAAACCATTCAGGTTAAGAACAAGGGTATCATCAAAGAAATTAATGTCGAAGAAGGACAGCTCGTTCAAGAAGGCGACGTTCTTGTTGTCTTAGACCCGACGACAACTACTGCAGATTATGATAGCTTAAAGAAACGCGCCGCCTATTACAAGCTCGATATTCAACGCTTGACGGCAGAGCTTACACAGCAACCTTTTACGCCGGAGGAAGACCCCGACCTTGAGGCGCATGACTTAGCAGCGGAGATGGCTCTTTATCAAAGCCGCACTTCAGACTATCACACGCAACGTCAAAGCCGCGTAGACGTCATCAACCAGAAGATTGCTAAATTGCAAGCGACGCAAGCAACCTACGAGAAGTTCGCGCAAGTTTTGTCTATCGAACAGGAAAAGGAAGCACGCCTTACCGACTTGAGCGAACAAAATGCTATTTCTCAATTCCAACTCCTTGAACAACAAAGCAAAACGATTGAATACGCCAAAAATGCACAGGCGCAACTCGACGAACTCAACAGCATTAAAGCTGAAATCGCAGAGGCTCAGCAGAATTTGGCAAACGTCGACGCCGCTTATCACAAAGACATAATGACGGCACTCGTTGAGGCTAAGAAAGAATATTATTCCGTCAGCGAGTCTATTAAAAAGGCAGATGAAGATTCACGCATGGCAACGATTTATGCGCCAGCATCAGGCAGAGTGTATAACTTAAATGTCCATACGCTAGGCGGCATCGTGACGGACGCCCAACCTTTAATGCAGATTGTCCCCGAAGATGTTAAGCTTGAGTTTGAAGTCTACGCGGACAATAAAGACATTGGCTTTATCAAAGTCGGGCAAGAAGCGGAGGTTAAGGTTGAGACGTTCAATTTCCAAAAGTTCGGTATGTACAAGGCTGAAGTCATGGAGATAAGTGCGGACGCAGTCAACGACTCAAGCAACCAACAAAATTATATGAAGTATAAGCTCCGCCTTGACCCGACGAGCAATGATATTAATGTCTATGGACAACCGGCAAAACTCGAAGTCGGCATGAACGTCAGCGCGGAAATTAAAATCAAGGAGAAGAGAATCATTGACTTCTTCCTTGACCCATTCCGCCGCTACACGTCCGAAGCTTTAAGGGAGCGGTGATTTATGGCAGAAAATAAAAACTCAACGCCTGATGACAAAAAGTTGAGCCTCTCCAAAGGACAAGCTATCGGCAAGATTGAACCCAAAAAAGCTCCAAAGACAAAGCTAGATGCCGACGGTCTTGAAGTGGAAGTTAAAGAAGCAGATTACAGCGGTATTGTCAATGGTATAGACACGGGAATTGCTTGCCTTATCGCCATAGCGAAATATTACAACATTCCCGCTGATTATCGCCAACTCGAACGCGCTTACGTCTTGAAAGAAGGCAGTGTAGATTTTATTACGCTCGTTTTGGCTGCCCGCGAATTGAAATTAAAGGCAAGGATGTATGAAGGATTAAAAGAGGCGGACTTAGACAAACTGGTTTATCCCGTCTTAATCAAATTGCATTCGGGCAGAAGCGTCGTCATCACGACAATCCGTGAAGGCAATATCTATGTAATGGATCCGGCTTTCTCGCAACAGCCCGTCAAAATTGACCGCTATAAGCTTTTAATGGATTGGACTGGCGACGCGATACTTTTCACGCGCCGTTATGAACTCGACAAGAAGAAAAGCAAATTCGGTCTCAAATGGTTCGTGCCAGTCATGATTAAATATTTGCCTCTGTGGCGAAACGTTTTGTTCCTGTCGTTAATCTTGCAACTGTTAGGATTGGCGTCGCCATTCTTCGTGCAAAACATTATCGATAAAGTTTTGGTGCACAGAACAGTTGAGGCTTTGGATATTCTCGTTCTCGGCATGGTGGTTTGTACGCTCTTCCAACAGATAATGGAAGGTCTGCGCACCTATCTTTTCTCGAATATTACAAGCAAGATGGACGTAGTATTGAGCTCGCGTCTTTATAAAAATATTACCTCATTGCCAATCAGCTACTTCCAAAAGTGGCAAGTCGGTGATGTCGTTTCGCGTGCCAACGAACTTGAAACCTTGCGCAACTTCATGACGAACAATAGCCTGATGATTGTCCTTGACATTACCTTTGCGGTAATCTATATCGCAGTCATGTTCATTTACTACAGTTGGATGCTAAGTGCTGTTGTCTTATGTATGATTCCAGTGTTTGTTCTCTTAAATTTAATCGTCGCGCCGATATTCAGGCGTCTAATTAACGAAAGATTTTTAATCGCTAGTGAAAACCGTTCCTTCCTTATCGAAACAATAACTGGTATGCATACAGTTAAAGCAGCAAGCGTCGAAAATAATTTTGTCCGCCGCTATGAAGAGATGCTGGCACGTTTGGTTAAAGCTTCCCTCAACGTTGTTAATGTTGCCAACGTCGCAAATTCAATCGGTTCGTTCTTTAACAGCATATTCAATCTTGTTATTATTTGGCTCGGTGCCTATTACGTCATGGAGGGTGAAATTACCGTCGGTGAGTTAGTTGCCTTCCAAATGATTGCGGGACAGTTAATCGCACCGATTATGCGCCTTATCAATCAGTGGCAAGACTTCCAAAGAATCCGCGTTTCTATGGATAGGATGGCGGACATCATGGACGAGGACACCGAGCCTGCGTTCAATCCTTCTCGCACGACGCTACCGAGCTTGCGCGGAGAAATTGCATTGGAAAAGCTAGCCTTCAGCTATACCGAAGAAGGCGGTAAAGTTCTTGATAACGTCAATATAAGAATCCCTGCTGGCATGAAAATCGGTATTGTTGGTCGTTCTGGCTCTGGCAAGTCGACGTTGACGAAATTAATTCAGCGGCTTTACTTGCCTGATGTGGGACGAATTCTGATTGATGGCGTGGACATTGCGCAAGTTGAACCGGCGTGGCTCCGTCGTCAAATCGGTGTCGTGTTGCAAGACAGCAAACTTTTCAGCGGCACGATTGAGGAGAATATCCGCGTTGCTTGCCCGAATGCCACACACGAAGATGTTATCAATGCGGCTCGTTTGGCTGGTGCCGAGGAATTTATTAACCAATTCCAAAACGGTTACGAAACTGCCGTCGGCGAACGCGGTAGCCTCTTGAGCGGCGGGCAGCGTCAACGCATTGCGATTGCTCGTGCTTTGCTCTCTGACCCGCGAATTATTATCTTCGACGAGGCAACGAGCGCGCTTGACTACGAATCCGAAAATATCATCATGAACAACATTGAGCCTATCTCCCGTGGGCGGACGATGCTTATGATTGCACACCGCCTGTCAACCGTCCGAGACTGTGACGCCATTATCGTTATCGACAAAGGACGCATAATCGAGGCGGGCACGCACGATGAATTGATAAAACGCAACGGCGTCTATGCCAAGCTTCATCAAGCCCAGATGTCATAAAAGGAGCGATTCTTACCGTGAATATTTTTATTCTGCACCCGTCCTTCCCTGCGCAATATCTCAACCTTGCGCCGTACCTGGCAAGCAATCCCGAAAACAACGTGTTCTTTCTGTCAAAAGAGAATTCAATCAACGCGCAACTTAAAGACGTGACGCTTGCCCTTTACCCTAAGCCGGACGAAAAGGCTGAGGAATGGATTAAAACATGTGGACCGTTGCGTCCTGCGGCAGAGGCTGTCATCGAAGGTCAAGCGGTTCTGCGGGCAATGGAGTGGCTCGCTAGGGAAAAGAACGTTAAGCCCGACGTGATAATCGGTCACACGGGCTGGGGTTCAACGCTCTATTGCAAGGACATGTATCCGAAGGTTCCTATCATGGGCTATTTCGAGTGGTATTATCTTGTTGAGGACAGCGACTGTTATTGGTGGCCCGACGAGGTTCCGCAGCTTGGCAATCGCATTTCCATTCGCACGCGCAATGCTCATCACTTAATGAATTTGCAGCTGTGCGACGCGGGAATTTGTCCGACTAAGTGGCAATATGACCAGTTCCCCGAAGAGTACAAGCCTAAGCTAAACATCATTCACGAGGGCATTGATACGTATTTCTGTTCGCCCGACCCCAGCGGCAAGCGTCCGGGTCTTGTGCTAGATGACATTAAGCTTAACTTGCCCGAAGGCACCGAGATTATAACCTACGTTGCTCGCGGCTTTGAAATCTATCGCGGCTTCCCGTACTTCATGGATGCGATTCGTCATGTGCTTGCCCGCCGCCCGAATACTCATGTTGTCGTTGTCGGCAAGGATAGGATTTGTTATGGCGCACAACTCAAAGACACTACTTATCTTAAGATTGAGGAGGAAAAGGGCGGCTACCCAACTGACCGCGTGCACTTCGTAGGCTTGCGCAATCGCGGCGACTACCAAAAAATCTTGCGGGCGTCAAGCTGTCACGTCTATTTAACTCGTCCGTTCGTCTTAAGTTGGTCTTGCTTAGAGGCAATGAGCTTTGGCTGTCCAATGGTCTGTTCCAAAACTCCGCCTGTGCAAGAAGTCATGCAAGACAATGTAAACGGTTTGCTTGCTGAGTTCCGTTCGCCCTATCACATTGCCAGAAAGATTGAAGAGCAACTAGACGACCCCGAACGCGCTAAGAAGTTGGGTGCGGCGGCTAGGGAAACTATTTTGGAACGTTTCGAGCTGAGGAAGTGCATGAAGGCTCAAGAAGATTTAATGTATAGCTTGGTTCGTTGAGGTCGAAGCGATGACTTTTGAAACTTTTATCCCTGCGCGGTCTAAGCTTGTCCTTGAATTAACCGGCGAGGTGCCCGACGACTTCGAGACGACAGAGCAGAAATTTCTGGAGATACAGCCCGAATGCCGCTACACGGTCGCGAAGGACTTGACCGACGTTAAAGGGGTGTTCGACGTAATTTTAATTCACAGCCCGCTTATCGGCACGCTCAGCAATGACAAACTCGTCGCGCTGATAAAGAGAACTGCCGTAAACCTAAAGCGCGATGGCACGATGATTTTCACGCTAGACAACATAGGGAATGGCGAAAACCTTACGGCACTCCTTGAAGGCAAGCCGCCCAAATTCAAAGTCACGCTGACCAACGACGAACTTAGCGACGCAATCCAAGACTCTGGCTTATCAATTATTCGTTCGCTTAATGCCTCGCGCAGCATTCAAGTCACAAGACAACTCGCCGACCTTGCCAAGACGGAGCTAGCTGTCTTCGTTTATATCTTTACCGCGTGCAAGAGTGCGCCTCCGAAGAAAACCTTAGTCCAAACGCTAATCGGAGAGTCAACAGTCTGTGCGCCGAGCCGCGTCCATATGCCCAACGCCTTCTTCATGGCGGAGCAAAATGTCTTTATCATGGCGTCGCTAGTCGGCAAGCAGTATAAACTTTTCGAGCGTGACCAATTCGAGGAAAGAATCTTCATCAATCAGCGCATGTGCTTTCCGTCGTTTGCAGTCGGCTTGGACTTCTTCAATATCCTGCGCAAGAAGGGAATCCTTTTTATCTCGGAGATGGACGACCACCCAACGTTATGGGAAGACGATTACAAGAAGACGGCGTGGATAAATTTCCGTGCGGTACATGCAATCCAAACGTCGACGCCGTATTTAGCGGACTACCTCAGGCAGTTCAATCCAAATATCACAGTCTTTGCAAATCACCTACGCCGCCTGCCGCCGCGTCGTGACTTCAACGAGGAATTCAAGAAGAAAAAAACCGTCACGATATTTTTTGGGGCACTCAATCGCGACAAAGACTTCATAGAGCTGTTGCCTATCCTCAATCGGTTCGCTAAGCAGTACGGCAATAAGCTAGAGTTCAAGATACTGGCGCGGCGGAATTTGTTTGACGCTTTAGAGTCGGAGCATAAAACTTTCGTCGGCGACATGAACAAGTACGAGGGGCAATTCGTCTCCTATGATGAGTATGAGGCGGCGATACGTTCATCGGACATTGCGCTACTACCGCTGAGGGACAATGAGTTTAACCGTTCCAAGTCCGACTTGAAGTTCATTGAGTGCGCGGGCAATGGTGCAGTTGTGTTAGCGTCGCCGGTTGTGTATGCAAAGTCAATCGAGGAGGGGCGCACGGGTTTTATCTATCGAGACGACCGCGAGTTTGTCACGAAGCTCAACATGTTGATTAAGAATAGAAACTTACGGCGCATGGTGGCGGAGACGGCTTACGATTATGTTCGGCGCGAACGGCTGATGAGTCAACACTATATGGAGCGGCTGGAGTGGTATCGTGAGCTATTGGCGCGGCTACCGGAGCTGACGGTTGCGGCGTCGAAGCGTATCCAAAAGTTCATTCCGCAATACAGGGACGAGATTGCACAATTCAGGGCGCGTTTCTCCCAAGAATCAAACATGTTGCCCTATGATACGGAAAGGAATTTAAAAGGCGGCGCAGAAATAATTATCCCGAAATGAATCTTTGCGGGGGTGATGAAAATGTTGGAAGTTCAAATCTTTAGCGGCGCAAGCTCGGCGATTATGATGGTGGCGTATTGTTCGATGATAGCAATCGCGGTGCTGGGGATATTTATCGTGCTATACTTGGGCAGTCGCAGTTCAAAGAAGAATGCGGGAATGCTTGAGGAGCTTGTCCTTGACGAACGCCAACAGAATCGCGACGGCTATACGAGCGTCATTGACAAAAGCAAGTTCCTCGGAGCAATCGGCGTGTGCGTGACTGATTTGCGACCGGCGGGAACGATTACGGTTTATGGCGAACCCGTCGACGTGGTGACGGAAGGCAGTTTCGTCAAGGCGGGCGCAAGCGTCAAGGTTATCAACGTGGACGGCTCCCGCGTGCTCGTCCGTCAAATCTAGAGAGGGGGTCATCACTATGGATGATGTTATGTTCGGTACTCTTTTCTTCGTGATAATCGGAATAGGAATTGCATCGGTGTTCTTGCACTTCGTGCCAATCGGGCTGTGGATTTCGGCATTGGCGGCTGATGTTCACGTCGGGATATTCACGCTGATAGGAATGAGAATGCGGCGCGTGCCACCTGCTAAGATTGTCATGCCGCTTATCAAAGCTAACAAGGCGGGACTTGATGTCAACGTTAATCAGCTTGAAGCACACTACCTGGCGGGCGGCAACGTCGATAAGGTCGTTGACGCGTTGATTGCCTCGCAACGTGCGCAGATTGCTTTGCCATTTGAAAGGTCAGCGGCGATTGACTTGGCAGGGCGCGACGTGTTGGAAGCGGTTCAAATGAGCGTCAATCCGAAAGTCATTGAAACGCCCGTGGTCAGTGCGGTTGCTAAGAACGGTATCGAACTCAAGATTAAAGCACGCGTCACGGTTCGGGCGAACATTGATAGGTTAGTCGGTGGCGCGGGCGAGCCTACGATTATTGCGCGTGTCGGCGAAGGTATCGTTACGACGGTCGGTAGCTCCGAAATGCACACGGACGTTTTGGAAAGCCCCGATGACATTTCAAAGACGGTGCTTGGCAAAGGTCTCGACGCGGGCACGGCGTTTGAAATCTTGTCGATTGACATTGCGGACGTTGACGTTGGAAGGAATATCGGCGCACAACTTCAAACTGATCAGGCAGAGGCTGATAAGCGAATCGCTCAAGCAAAGGCTGAGGAACGTCGCGCAATGGCAGTCGCTAAAGAACAGGAAATGAAAGCTTATACTCAGGAAATGGAAGCCAAGGTCGTCGAGGCTCAAGCCGAAGTTCCTCACGCTATGGCAGAGGCTCTCAAGTCGGGCAAGCTCGGTGTCATGGACTACTTTAACATGATGAACGTTCAATCCGATACCGAAATGCGCAAATCCATAAGCGAGGTCGGCAAGGACAGGAAGCATATTCCTGCGCAGAAGTAAAGCTTTAATCGGAGTTTCGCGGGGTGCACTTGCGGAACTCTTTTTTTGTGAGGACGATATGAAACTTTATCGCTATCGAACGATTGACAGCGCACTTCGGGAATTGGACAATGGCTCGTTTTACTTCGCGGCACCTACGGAACTCAATGACCCCATCGAAGGTTACTTGAAAATCTTTTGGCAGGGAGATGCGCCTGCGTGGGAAGGCTTGCTGAAAAATTTCGTCTGCAGTTTCTTCTACAGCTTGCAAACGTATCTGCTTGTGTCAGGGAAATTTTACGCCGCGCAGAAAAATTTCTTGAGCGACTTGCATAACAAAATCCTCTTACCGGACATTCACCAATTCGATAACTCACCGCTTAGCCGAACCTTTGCGGAACTTGGCGAAACTTTTTTGACTGCGAACAGCGTTCAAAAGGTCGTCGAATTCTACGGCAACGACGAAATTAAATGCTACGGCAGGGAAATGGAATTTATCCTGCGCACAGTCACCGATGACGCTTGCCGCTTGTGCGTGCAAAAGTGCAAGGACCTAAGCCTGATTCGCTACGACTTCGACGAAAATTTTTTCGATGTCGAATACGAGATCTCATTCGCGGAACTCAAAGGCATCAGCGACTCCGAACGTAAACGACGAATCGACGAGATTGAAAACTTGAACTGCGACTTAATGGAATCGGGCTTGCTCGCGCTGAAATTGAATCACCGTAGCTCGACCGCCGCCGAATACACTTTAAAGCAACGTCTGCTTTGGCTACGATTCATCTTCCCGCGCATGTACGTCGAACAGCTCAGGGAAATCATGTACCCCAATGGCTACGTCGTGTGCTTTTCCGATACCCCGACGAATTCGGCGATGTGGGGCAATTACGCTGACAATCATTGCGGTATTTGTTTTGTCTACGAGACCGAGACGCTTGACGGGCGCGAATTCATTCACCTTGCCGCCAAATCTTTGGAGGTCAAGCCGATTAAGTACAGTGTGCAATTTATCACGCGGAATTTCTTTGACACGTTGCGGCATTTGAAATTTATCCGCGTCGAGGATTGGTTGACTGGCAAAGGCGGTGTTAAAAGTTACAAGCTTGACGATACGACTGCGGGCGAATATGACGAAGATTATCACGAAAAATTTTATAACAAGCTCATCGATTGGAATCACGAGCACGAGTACAGAATTTTTTTGTCGGACAGATTTTATCGTTACGGAGACAAATTTGCTCGGAAGTTGCGCTATAGTATCAACGCGTTGACGGGAATTATTTTCGGATTGCGCACGACGCTAGACGATAAGCTCAAACTGATTCAGAAGCTCGACCGTCTTGGCAAAAGCGTCGCCAATTTCCATTTCCTTCAAGCCGAGTTCGACGACGAGACGCAAGTCATTTCTGTCCGCGAAAAAACTTTGCTAACCAAAATCACTTGAATTTTTTCAGGCTTCGCACGTCAAAACGTGTGAGGCTTTTTTTTGTGCGAAGCATTTGCATAACAGAGATTTTCTGATACAATGCGGCTAAAGTTATCGGAAAAATTTTACCAAGGAGGAGTTCTTATGGCGATGCTGGTAAATAATACTAAGTTCGACACGCTAAACTTGCTGTCGATACTCAAACAAAACACAACAAACAGCCGAAGAGAAGTACAAAAAACCACTACAACCAGTCTGAATATCAACGACGCAATAGACAATGTCTCTGCCTACGCAATTGAAGAAAGTCTTCGTATTCGGACACGCATTCTAAGTCGAGTAACTCAAAATATTCAAGATGATACCGCTCTCCTTAAGACTGCTCAGGGAAGTAGCGATTCAATCGTTGATTCAATCAAAGAGATTCAAAAGCTTGCGATTAGTGCTACCGATGAATCGATTACGGATGACGACCGCCGCGTAATTCAAAGGGATATAAATCGCCTCGTCAATCAAATCTCGGAAAATGCGCAAGTCTCTTTCAACGGCAGAAATCTGATTGACGGCTCTGCCACGACTGGCAATCAAGCAATCGCCACTGTGCTTAGCAATAACTCGCTGTATAGCGGCACGACAGCGGATACCGCATTGACGGCATTGCAAAGTAGCAACGGCGCAAGCCTCGGAATTGACGCTACCGACCGTATCACTGCTTCCTATGTCAAGGACGGCAATATCTACACTACAAGCTTTTCCGTCGATAATAACACGCTCGAAGATATTTTTAGAAACCTTAACAAGATAAACGGTGTGACAGAAACTGAAGACGGAAGGAAAACATTAACTGACGCGGCATTTGTTGGAGGTGGCGGCGGAATAGTGACTGCCCCTGCTCCAATTAGAGATGAGCCTATGATACCAGAAGAGAAGGTTGACCCCACTGAGCCAAACTTCGACAGACCTGAGCGCGTATTTTCACAGGCACCTAGCGTAATAGCTGAACCCGAAACGCTTTTGATTCCGGCTGAATCTATTCCAACCGAACCCAATGGCGAGGAAGTTTCTTCAGCTTATGAAGAGCTTGGGACTACTGTAAGGGCACTCGGTGATAGCTTGCGTGGAAATCTGCCTGAAAGTATTGGCAATACTGACTTGCAGGACGAAACTCCTCTACAGGACGATGAACCCGCTAATTTACCTGAGGAGGATTTGCCTGCCGCTGAAGGCAATCAAAGTCTTCCGGACGCGGAGCAACCTGTTGTAAATGTCGACGAGTTCATTTCTTCCTTGCAAAGTGAAATGCTTCAAAGACAAAGCGACGGCTCCATAATGAAGTTATCTGATTTGACTGCCTCTGAAAGTTATCAAAGGCTTTCGGACGAGGAAAAGGTGCTTTTAAGTGACGACGTAATTGCCACCATAAATACCGCGCTTAACGATTCCGACTACGCCGATAAAGTCGATGCCTATAATGCCGCAAATGCAGAATACAACACGGCTAAGACGCAATACGAAGCCTACGATAAAGCAATTCAAGCCGGAGCACAGATTATTTATAAACCCGAACTCGGCGAAGAGGCAACTCCTGAGGAGCAAGCGCAGTATGACATTAACTTAGCGACTTACAATAATGCCGTTGATAATTATTCCGCGCAGACGGCAATAGATTACATTGCGGCTAGGAAACTTTATGAAGACAATCAAAGGGATTGGGACGAGTACAATAAGTTCACGGCATGGCAAGACTACGATAGGAAACGCGACGAATATTTGACGTACATAAATGAAACTCTTCCGGCATACAAAGAGGATAAGGCGAAGTACGATTTGGAGTTAGCCAAATTCAATGAGGATATGGCAGAGTATAGGTTAATGGCGGCTCCTGCTCTTCAAAACGACAGCAACGGCTTGAGTGTAACAGCTCGCCTCCCAGGGCTTGAAGGACAGATTTCGGGAATCTCAATCAACGTTACTGACAGCGCGGGCAATGCTAAATCGGTTGCTAATGCCGCGTTGAATAACTTCAAGACTACAACCTTTGCGGCGGACGAGAGGGAAGATAATTCTATCAGCTTCCAAATCGGTGAAACTGCCGGTCAAACGATGAATTTCGGCTTTGATGATATGCGCTCGGAAGCTTTCGGGCTGAAAGGCGCAAACGGTAAAATAATCAGCATCTCGACAAAGGCAGACGCAGACGCGGCTTTATCTACCATAGAAAACGCCTTGAATAAAGCCACTGAACAAATACAAATGATTGGCTCGTCTGAAAAGCGACTCGGTTATATTGCAGACAGTCTATCAATAGAGATTAATAATATCCAAGAACCGGACTCGCTGATACGCAATGCAAACATGGCAAAGACATTTACCTTGTACGCGCTGGACATTTTCAATAGGGATAGAACCCAATCGATGTTCGCCATAGCAAATCAACATTCAAGTTCGGTCTTAGCTTTACTCAGATAGCAAGCGTGGTGATTTAATGGAACTGGCAACAATCTTTCTAATCTGGCTGGCAATCACGGTTATCGACAACCTAGCCAAGCGCAAAAAAAGACGCCTCCCGCCGCCAGAGAACTCGCCTGACTTCGATATACCGACGATACAGGGCGACCCGAATTTCCCCGGCGAGGAAGTTCCAATCTTTATCGAAAGCCCAAGGCAAGCTGAAGTTCGTACAAAGAATTTAACGCCGCCTCCGCGCCCGAAAAAGATTTCCGCGCAGGAAGTTCACGAGGCACAAGAGGCTAACGAACTCGACCTGAACTTGACGCCCGCAAACGTCATGCAAGCTTTCGTCCTAAGCGAAGTTCTGGATAAGCCCAAGGCATTGCGACGACGCTTCTAAAAGTTTTGACCGCTGAGCAACATGCTGTAAAGCGGTCTTTTTTTATGGCGATACTGATAGGCAAGTTCCTTTAGCCGTCACAGGCAGATGATAAGTTTACATGAAAATCCCGAAAAGTTTTCCTTGTCAACTCCAGTTTATGTTGTTAAAATGCTCGTATAAGGGCGTACCCCAGAGTTTTTCAACTGTAGTTGTTCAATCAATCTTCTTGCACGAGTTCTGGATAAGTTCAAAGAAAAGGTTACAAAAGAGGTCGCATAAGGCTTTTCACTGCGAACACGTCATCAACAATCAAAGCTAGTGCGCCGCTTTTTACATAATGTAAAAGCGCGGCGGGAGTCGTCATTCATGGCGGCTCCTAATTTCGTTTTAAAATCCTTTCGACTAACTTTAAGGAGGTTACGTCATGAAAAAGTTTATCGCGGCAATCGTGGCGGGGGTCATGCTGACTGCGACCTTTGCTACGGTGCTCGCGTCAAGCTACGTTGGCAACGCTAATAGCAGAAAGTTTCACTACGCGGACTGCTCAAGCGTCAGCAAGATGAATTCCGCCAATCGCGTCAACTTCAACACCCGCGACGAGGCGATTAACGCGGGCTATGTTCCCTGCAAACGTTGCAAGCCTTAAGGAGGTATCATGGACAAGTTAAAAGTAATCTTCATGGGCACGCCCGACTTCGCCGTTCCGAGTCTCGCCGCCCTTATCGACAAAACAGAAATCCTTTGCGTCGTCACTCAACCAGATAGACCTAAGGGACGCGGTCATAAACTCCTGCCGCCGCCCGTCAAAGTCTTCGCCGAGGAAAATAATCTGCGTGTGATTCAACCAATCAAAGTCAAAGCTCCAGAAGTCGTCGCACAGCTCGCCGAACTCAAGCCGGATTTAATCGTTGTCGTTGCCTTCGGACAAATCCTCTCGCAAGCAATCTTAGACATTCCGCGCTTCGGTTGCATAAACGTTCACGCGTCACTACTGCCGAAGTATCGCGGGGCGGCTCCGATTGAATGGGCAATGATTAACGGCGAACAGGTCACGGGGATAACAACAATGCAGATGAACGCCGGACTTGACACGGGCGACATTCTATTGACAAGCGAAGTTAAGATTAGCGACGATATGATTCTGCCTGAGCTGCGCGAACGCTTGATGACGGTTGGCGCGGACTTGCTACTTAAGACGCTGTACAAACTTCAGAATGGCGGACTGCAACCGATTAAGCAAGATGATTCTCTGTCGACGTATGCGCCGCTCCTCAAGAAAGACACGGGGCTTATCGACTGGCAAAGACCTGCGCGGGAGATTCATAACCTCGTTCGCGGGCTATATGGTTCGGCACGTGCTGGACGATATAAAATCTGGCGGACGCGGCTGGCTGAGGAAGAACTTTCGCCGGCTGAAATTAAAATCGTCGGGCAAAGGTTCTTCGTAGGCACGGGCGACGGCTCGCTTGAGATTTTGGAACTTCAAGCCCCTAACGCAAAAAAACTTGCCGCCTCCGATTTCCTAAGAGGCAACAAGGTCGGTGATGACTTTTGGACGAACGAATAATCACTGCGATTGAACAACCCGTTGACGATTGGCAATACAGCCTGCGTCCACGTCGACTGCATGAATATATCGGGCAGGACAAAGCTAAGCAAAATTTATCTGTGTTCGTCAAGGCGGCACTCAATCGGCGCGAAGCCCTCGACCACGTTTTACTTTACGGACCGCCAGGCTTAGGCAAGACGACCTTAGCAGCAATCATCGCTAACGAACTGGGAGTGAACTTCCGTCAGACTTCTGGGCCGGCAATCGAACGCGCTGGAGACCTCGCCGCAATCCTAACCAACCTGCAAGATAGGGATGTGCTGTTCATAGATGAGATTCACCGCCTAAGCCGACAAGTCGAAGAGATTTTGTATTCGGCAATGGAAGACTTCGCGCTTGACATAATCATTGGCAAAGGACCGCGTGCAAGGAGTATCCGTGTAAGCATTGCTCCTTTTACGCTGATTGGGGCGACTACTAAAGCGGGTGCCCTGTCTCCGCCGCTTAGGGATAGATTCGGCGTCATCAGTCGTCTTGAATACTATTCGACGGCGGCATTAGTTGAGATTATCACTCGCGCCGCGCAGATTCTCAAGATACCGATTGAGGCAAATGGAGCCGCAGAGATTGCTAGACGTTCACGAGGGACGCCGCGTATCGCTAATCGTCTGCTTAAGCGTGTTCGGGACTTCGCGCAGGTTGACGGCTTGACGACGATAACTGATGCCATTGCCGACCGAGCGTTATTGGCATTGGAAGTTGACCGCGTCGGGCTTGACCATACGGATAGACGCATGTTAGACGCCATGATAAAAAAGTTCCACGGAGGTCCGGTAGGCTTAGAGACAATCGCCGCGTCCATAAGTGAGACTCGTGAGACTATCGAAGACATTTACGAACCGTACCTATTGCAGTTGGGATTCATCATGCGCACGCCGCGAGGTCGTGTCGTGACTGAGGCGGGCTATACTCATATGGGCATTGCCTATCCGAAGGCTAACGACGTTCCAACGCTCTTTGACTTCGAGGATTGAATTTATTGGCGAACGGGCTTTAAGCGTTTCATGTGATAGGAGTAAGCCGCGATTAAAAATATCGCCGTGATGAACCAGCTAATCGGATAGACCGCCATCAACGTCGCGTAGACGGGTATCTTTGCAAAGGCAGTGAATATCCAAATGACACGCACGCCGCATACGCAGACCAAAGTTATCATTGCGGGCGTTAAGGAGATTCCGTAGCCGCGCAGAGCACCCGATAAGCCTTCCATGATGACGTTGATTATCTCAGGGGCGACAATGTACCACAGCCGAATCACGCCAAGCCGAATAACTTCTGGGTCGCTGTTAAAGAGGCTCAAGACCTCCTCGGCGAAGAACAGGATAAAACAACAAAGCGTCTGCATAAAGATTACGCTTAAGCCCATTGAAACCCACATAGCCCGCTTGCAACGAGGAAGATTGCCTGCGCCATAGTTCTGCCCGACAAAGGTTGTTGCCGCCTGCCCAAAGCTGTTGACAACGCAGAAGACGTTAATCTCAATCGTGAACGCCGCCGCTGAAGCCGCCATTGCATCTGCGCCGAGGGAGTTTATCGCCGCTTGAATCAGCAGGTTAGACAGGGAAAAGACCATGCCTTGAATGCCCGCCGGCAATCCGATTCGGACAATCTCTAGCAGTTCTTCCTTGTCGACGTGCAGGGCGTTTAGGTCGAGTTTGATGACGCCTTCGGACTTGAGCAGGGCACGCAGTAGGATTATCGCGCTGACGACGTTGGCAATGACGGTAGCCGCCGCCACGCCCGCCACGCCTAAATTAAACTGCAGGACAAACAGCAGGTTCAGCGCGATATTCACGACGCTTGCCGCCGCCAATGCAATCAACGGAGTGCGCGTGTCGCCTTTGCTACGAAATATCGCCGCCTGAAAGTTGTAAAGACTTATCGCGGGCAAGCTAAGCAGGAAGATTCTAAGGTAAGTCTCCGCCATGCCCACAACGCTTTTAGGCACCTCAAGGAAATAAAATATCGGGGCAACCAACAACTCCGCGACGAGGCAAAAGAAAATTCCTGCGCCAATCGCTAAAACAAAAGCCGTGTTCACTGCCGAGTGAGCACGGTCAATTTTTTGTGCGCCAATGTTCTGAGCAATAACGACGTTTGCGCCGAGACTCAAGCCCATCATCAAGCTAAGAATCAGTCCAACCGTCGAAATGTTGTTGCCGACTGCCGCCATTGCATTCTTGCCGACGAATTGCCCTAAGGTAAAAATGTCCGCACCGTTTAGGAGCTGTTGCATGACGCCCGTCAATGCAAGCGGCAACGCAAACAGAATTATCTTATCCCACAGCGAACCGTGGAGCATGTCAATATCGCGTGTGCTAAGTTTCATCTTATAGAGACATCTCCTGCGTAAACCGTCCGCCGACCTTGAGCAGTCTCGACGATAAGAGCACCTTCCGAACTCAAATCGACAGCTTTGCCCGTGAAAGTCTTGCCGTCGCCCGCCGATATGACACGAACATTTTTGCCGAGCGTAATGTTGTACGTCTTCCAACGAGCAAGAACCTTCGTGAAGCCCGACGCGTTGACCTCGATATAAAGCTTGTCGAACTCCTCAAGCACTGCCCGGAAGAACTTGACGCGCGATAAAGGCTCGCCATTCATCTCGGACAAAGACGAGGCAACGCCTTGAAGTTCTTCGGGGAACTCGTCGCGGCTTATGTTCACGTTAATCCCAATGCCAATGACCATGTAAGAAATCTTAGCAAGTTCGCCAGTCATCTCCGTCAATATGCCAACGAGCTTGCGTCCGTCGTGCATAATGTCATTGGGCCATTTGATTTCAGCTTTGAGGTTGAAACGCTCCATAGCCTCGGCAACCGCCACTGCCGCCATTAACGTGAACTTCGGCGCGTCGTGCGGAGAAAACTTCGGGCGCAGGATAATCGAAAACCATATGCCCTTGCCCCGCGGCGAAAAGAATTTCCTGTCCAAACGACCCTTGCCGCTAGTCTGCTCTTCGGTTACGACAATCGTCCCTTCCTGCGCTCCGTGATACGCTAACTTCTTCGCAACCTGGTTCGTCGAATCAACGGACGGGTGATACTCCATTTCCTTGCCGATAATCTCTGTGTTAAGCCCAAGTTGAATCTCGCTGGGCAAGAGCAGGTCGGGCGCGTCCTTTAGCTTGTAGCCGCATCGCTCGCTACTTAAAATCTCGTAGCCATTCTCGCGAAGCTTTTGGATATGCTTCCAGATGGCAGTACGAGAGACTCCAAGCTTGCCCGCGATGCTCTCGCCCGATATAAAATCTCCGCCCGCATTCTTCAACATCTCAACAATCGTCATTCGCATATCCAGTCACCTCGCATAAAAGCTTAGCATACCTCGCTTGATATTTCAATCTTGAAGCTTGCACCGGTCGATGGCACCTTTTATAATGACAGAAACTTTTTAGGAGGAATCATCTTGAAGAAGACAATTAATCCGTTTGACTACGCCGGCGACATCATCAAGGCATTGCCCAAAGGAATTCTGCTGACAAGTGAGGCTGAGGATTGCGTCAACGCTATGACAATCGGTTGGGGCACGCTGGGAATTGAATGGGGCGTCCCAATCTTCGCGGCTTACGTGCGCACGAACCGTTTCACGCATGACCTTATCGAACGCACTGGCGAATTCACAATCTGCGCACCCGTAGGAGAGCTGACTAAGGAGGCAGCTAAGGCAATCGGGCTTTGCGGCACTAAGTCTGGTCGCGATATGGACAAGCTTGCTAAGGCAGGATTGCACCTCGTCGAGGCTGATATTGTTCGTCCACCCGCAATTAAAGAGTTCCCACTTACTTTGGAATGCCGCGTGGTGTTCAGTCAGTTGCAACCGCTTAAGGACATTAACAGCCGCTTCAATAAGTTTTACGTCCCGAACACCGCGCACTCCGAACCGCACGTTGCTTACTACGGAGAAATCCTCAAGGCTTATATCATCGAAGATTAAACGCTTTACTAGTCGCAATAGTCCTTCCGGCAAGCTGTCGGAGGGTTTTTTCTTTGACAGATTATTTAGCCTGATTTATACTTACATTGAGAGGAGGTCGGCTGATGAAGAAACTTTATATGGTCGGGCTCGTGATGATATTGTTGTTCGCGGTGGCAATGGTCGCTTATGGGGCGTGGCTCAATAAGAGCGGCGAGACTCAAATAACCGAACGCATGGAAAGTCGAACGATACCATTGCAAGGAGCCAAGGCAAGAGTCCGCGGCATGCACCCGAAATTGTTTTTGGAGACGATAAACTTTTACTCCGAGGACATGGCTGACACAGTCGCGCTGATTGACGGGCGCATAGAGCAAATATACGTATCGAAGAACACGAACGTAAGACGCGGGCAAGTACTCTTCACGCTGGTCAATGACGAGATACCGCTTAAGATTCAGCAGGCAGAAAGTTCAATCGCCAAGGCAGAAGCCCAGTTAGCCAACGCCAAGAACAATTACGCCCGCTACAAACGACTAAGGGATCGCGATGCCACGTCCATAGAGAAATTCGACGAGGCAGAGGCGGCTTTTTTTGCGTCAGAGGCGGCATTGAAGGAAGCCCAGACGATTAAAGAGCAATTATTAGTTCAATCCGCCCGGCAAGACGTGATAGCCCCGATTGACGGCGAGATATTGATTTTGTATAAGCAACAAGGCGCATATGTTCAGGCGGGCACGCCTCTTGCATTGGTCGGGAACTTTGAACGTCTCTTTTTCTCATTGCCCATTGAAGATAGACACGCGCAAAGGTTCTCAATCGGCGACAGGGCAGAGCTAACCTTTAAGAATAGTCAAATCCTGCGCAAGGCTTATGATACGGAATATGCAGCGGGCAATCGTGGTGACGCCGAGATTTTTTCTGTTTATATCAAAGAGATAATGCCGAGCTTGAATGAACCTGCGAGCTTAAGGAAGATTGTTTGCCAGGTCGATAATCGGGTTGGGCTATTGGAGCCGCAAGCCTACAGCGGAGCAATCTTGACGACTTCACAGACGCAGAAATTTTTGACTGTGCCGCTAGCCGCGATGATTGATTCAAATCGCAATGCAGTCTTCGTCGTGACGGCTCAAGACACTTTGGAACGCCGCGCAGTGAAAACCGGAGTTGACGACGGCAATTACATTGAAATAATTTGGGGCGTGCAAGAGGGCGAAACGGTAGTAACCTCGGCGGCAGAAGGTTTAATGGACGGAATGAAAGTCACCGTGACATTGACGGGAGGCGATGACTAATGCGGCAACAGAATAGCCAAATCTTTAGCCAAGAAGCCTTAGATAAATTGCGTTCGCCCGAAAAGCTCGATACTATGTTGCCAATAACGACGCCCGTTAGTTGGATGGCGTTAATCTCAATACTCGTGCTACTGTTCGCGGTAGTGCTTTGGTCGATTTATGGCGCGTTCACAGTCAAGGCAGAGGGCATGGGCTTAATCATGGACTCGGCGGGCGTTATGAACATTACCCACATTGCCAACGGGAAGATTGCGCACCTCTATGTTCAACCGGGCATGACGATTAGGAAAGGCGACTTGATAGCGCACATGGAGCAAGCCGAACAGTCCGCAGATACTCGCATGGCTCAATACGGAATGGGGCTAGCCTCCTCTGACCGCGACGCTATGGGGCGTGCTTATCAATACGACGCCAAACGCTATCAACAGGACGTGGCGGAAGATGTCTACAGCGATTACGACGGCATTATTGATGAAGTCATGGTAGATGCCGGCTCAATGATTAGTGCAGGTACTCCGATTTGCTCCGTGCGCATTACTCAAAACCGCGAAGACTTGACGGGGCTTTTATATATTCCACTCGACAAAGGCAAGCGCGTTGAACCTGGCATGACGATTCAACTTGCTCCCAATGGCGCGGACGTTTCACAGACAGGCAGTTTAATCGGCGTCGTGCGTAGCGTCTCACAATATCCGATAACCGCACAGGGCATTCAACAACACCTCGGCAACGCACAACTGGCGCAATGGATTTTGCAAGCGCAGAACTCGTCGCTAATGGAAGTTGTCTTTGACCTCGTGAAGGACTCGGACGATAAGTCAGGCTACCTTTGGACTTCACACGTCGGCGAACACAGATTGGTAACGGCTGGCAGTTTCTGCACTGGCTCGATTATCATTGAACGCAAGCCGCCGATTGAAAAAGTTTTCTACAAGCTAAGTCAGTGGCTCAGGAGCAGATGATGATTGACAAGATAAAAGAATTCTTCGGGATAAACACGACACGAGTCAAAGTGCCGACAATTTTACAAATGGAGGCTACCGAGTGCGGCGCGGCGTCTTTATCGATGATTCTGGCGCATTATAAGTTGTGGTTGCCATTAGAAAAGGTGCGTCAAGAATGCGGCGTTAATCGTGACGGCTCGAAGGCAAGCTGCGTTATCAGAGCGGCTCGCAATCGCGGCTGTGATGCTAATGGCTATCGTTGGAACGCGGACAGGCTTAAGGAAGTCGGCTCGTATCCGCTGATTATCCATTGGGAGTTCAATCACTTTGTGGTTTTGGAAGGTATTAAGGGCGACACGGTTTATCTTAATGACCCGGCAATGGGGCGGCGTACTGTTAAATGGGACGACTTCCGCACGTCTTATACTGGCGTTGCCTTGCACGTCGTGCCCAATGAAAACTTCAAGCCCGAAGGTGAACGCTACAATATCTTTAAAGCCGTCGCTGAAAAGCTCGCTCAAGATAAATGGGCTGTGCTTTTTATTTTGCTTTTAAACCTCGGCATGATAATCCCAGGGCTAGCCTCGCCCGTGTTCAGTCAAATCTTTCTTGATGACATACTGGCGAAGAAGCATACGGATTGGATGTTCAACTTCTGCTTGGCAATGACGGTATCTTTTGTCGTGTGCGGTGTGATGACGTGGTTGCAAGCCGTTATCTTGACACGTTGGCAGAAGAAATTAACGTTGGCTGATTCGTCAAGCTTTTTCTGGCATTTGCTCCGGTTGCCTATGTCGTTCTTTAATCAGCGTTTTGCCGGCGAGGTTGCGTCGCGTGTCAGCTTTAACGAATCAATCGCGGGCGTTCTTAGTGGACCTGCGGCATTGGCGATTCTAAATTTCCTCGTCGCGATTTTTTATTTGCTACTGCTCCTGCAATATCACGTAGTCTTGACGCTGGTCGGAGTGTTCTTCTCTAGCATAAATATAATCGTCTTCTTCGCGCTGAGGCGACACTTAACCGATATGAACATGAAGATTCAGCAGGACGCTGGCAAGGAATACGGCACGACGATGAACGGCTTGATGATGATTGAGACGATTAAGGCGAACGGTAACGAATCAGATTTCTTTGCGAAGTGGGCAGGTTATCGCGCAAAGGTTCTCAATGCAAGCCAAGAAGTTGCGTTATGGCAGATGACAGCGACGATTATCCCAACGTTGTTTGGCGGCATAAACGGCGCGTTGATTATGACAATCGGCGGTTTCTCGATAATGGACGGCGTGTTGACGGCTGGCATGTTTACGGCGTTTCAATCGCTAATGGGTAGCTTTCAAGCTCCAGTTGGTTCATTGCTCGGTTTAGGTTCGACGTTGCAGACGACTGAAATGCAAATGCAACGCCTAAACGATGTGCGCAAGTATGAGATTGACGACCTTAACTGCCGCGAGGAAAAACTTTCTGATGAGCCGGTTGCGAGGCTTAATGGTGAGCTTGAGCTTAAGGACGTTGATTTTGGTTACAGTCCGTTGGAAAAGCCGCTGATAAATAAATTGTGCTTACACATAGAGCCAGGACATTGGGTGGCGGTTGTCGGCGCGAGTGGTTCCGGCAAGTCGACGGTCGCCAAAGTTGTCACGGGCATTTACGAGGAATGGAGCGGCGAGGTTCGCTTTGACGGCGTTAAACGTCGCGAATTGCCCCGCGCAGTCATCGTGAATTCGATTTCCGCCGTCGACCAAGATGTATTCCAAATTACCGGCACGATAACGCAGAACTTGACGCTGTTTGATGATTCGGTTCGGCGCAGTGATGTGATTCAGGCGGCGAAGGACGCTTGCATACATGAAGACATTTTGCAACTTGAAAAGGGCTACGATTCGCAAGTTTCAGAGGGCGGCTTGAATTTCAGCGGCGGGCAACGTCAACGCTTAGAGATAGCCCGCGCCTTAGCAAACAATCCGTCGCTGTTGATTCTCGACGAGGCGACCTCTGCCCTTGACCCAATGACCGAGCAAACTGTTTTGGAAAATATCCGTAGGCGTGGCTGTTCGTGCTTAATCGTGGCGCACCGCTTATCGACGATTCGTGACTGCGACGAGATAATTGTTTTGGATAAGGGCGTTGTCGTGGAGCGCGGCACTCATCGCCAAATGATTCAGCATGACGGACCTTATAGACGATTGATTGAGGAGAGGAGCCAAGAAGTTGAGCCGCTTTGAAAAAAATTTAATGGCGGGCGAACGAATACGACTTGAGGACGGCGAACGCTTAGCACTGGTCGAGATTGGCAAGCTTGAAGTCTACGCCGTGACACGCGCTGAAGGTTCCTTCCGTCAGCAGTTCTTATGCGAGCTTGATACTGGCGGCGTAGCGTTCCCCAGCCTTGACGAATTCGAGCAGACCGATACGCTCCTTTATGCCGCCGAAGACACGCGGATAAAAATCTTGACGTTCGACGAGGTGCCGCCCGACGAGCTGAAAATTTTCATGCGTAGATGGTTCGCCGAGCTGATTAAGTTGCCGTGGCTGAGACTTATGGCGGACAAGGGCGACGATACTTTAATCCCATGGCTAAACGGCACAGTACTTGACGACGCAGAAGATTTAACGCAAGCTTTCCGCGAGAACGAAGAAATCTTTTCCATGCTGTTAGGCGTGCGGTTCGCGGCGGAGGATAAGAGATTTTCTAACCGCGTCGAAGTCCGCGCACGTAATCAGCGACGGATAATGGACAACTCGATAGCCAACCTGCTCGGCGAAGAGACTGCAACTTATTCCGAGACGACTGAACGCGCCGTTAGATTGGAGGAGGCGTCGTTTATCGTGCGGCGGGTGGCAATGGCTTTGAACATGCCGACTGATAATATCAAACTCGACGCCGAACTTGTCCGCAAACTCGACCAGATACGACTGCTTAGGCGGCTGATTCAAAAGGGCAACATGCAAATGCGCTTGATTGAACTCGTCGACAACTGGCACAAGAACGATAGCGGCGTTATCATTGGCTATTACGGCGCGGAGAAAATTTTATCGGTGTTCGTACCGATTGCGCCGGGCAAGTACAAACTCATCAACAAGGACAAACCCGAAGGCTTCCCGATAACCGACGAGGTCGCCGCACAAATTGACAAGAGCGCGTTTGAATGTTATGCGGGCTTTCCTTCGCGGGAGCTGAAGATACTCGACCTGATGAAGTTTATCTTTAAGCAGTGTTGGTTCGCCGATTATCGGACGGTTATCTTGATAAGCCTCGTGGCGGGAATCATTCCGCTTGTAATGCCAATCGTCACGGAAACAATCTTCGCAGACATAATCCCGATTCTAGACCGTCAAGGCTTGGCAACAGTCACGCAAGTCATCATGGTCACGAGCTTTACGACGGCAAGCTTGAGTATTGTCCGGACAATCGCCATCATGCGAATAACGACGCGTATGAACATGGCAACTGAGGCAGCGTTATGGAGCCGACTGCTTACCTTGCCGACGAAATTTTTTAGGCAGTTCACGTCGGGCGAGCTTGCAAGTCGCATGGGCGGTATCAATGTCATCAAAGGCTTAGTTAGCGCAGACTTTATCGGCGGGCTATTCGGATTCGTCTTTAGCTTCTGGTCAATCTTCCTAATGTGCTACTACAGCCTCAAGTTGACGGCGGCGGCAGTGGCGGTCTGGTTCGTCTATGCAATTATCACGGCGTTTATCTATCGTCGCGTTATCGGCTTCCAACGCAACCTTATCGCCGCGAACAATAAAGAGGCTGGCATTGTCCAACAGATATTCAAAGGGCTTGCCAAGTTCCGAGAGCACGGCGCGGAGAATCAAGCTTACTGGTTATGGAGTTCGGTCTTCGGCGAAACGTGGAAATGGAACTTAAAGCTACGCTGGCAGAGCAACTACAACATGATTATCGGCAGTGTGCAACCGTTTATCTTGACGATGTGCCTTTACTATATCGCAGTCTACGGCATGAACGAGGTCGGGCCGAACGGTCAAACGATTCAAGGCATAACCTACGCGCAGTTCATTGCGTTTCAAGGCGCGTTCTCCAGTTTCAATGCCACGCTGAACGGAATCATTCCTTTGGTCGGTCAATACTTCGCGATTCAGCCGCACATTGAAAACCTCCGCCCGATTCTTAAAGAAGTTCCAGAGAGCATTGGCGAGAAGGCTGACGCTGGCATTCTTAACGGCGCGATTGAACTTAACAACGTCACGTTTGGTTATGTGGAAGGTCGAGACGTTCTGCACGACGTGAGCTTTAAGATTGCCGCCGGCGAGAACGTCGCGATAGTTGGTCGCAGTGGTTGCGGCAAGTCGACGCTTGTAAGGTTGCTGTTAGGATTCGAGACGCCGCGTAAAGGTTCGATTTACTTTGACGGGCAAGACTTAGCCGATTTGAACTTGCCGAGCGTGCGAACTCAAATGGGCGTCGTCCTGCAGAACGGTCAGCTTATGCAAGGCGACATATTCACGAACATAATCGGCACGAACGCTTTGACGCAAGAGGACGCTTGGCAAGCGGCTGAGGCGGCGGGCATTGCTATGGATATTGCGATGATGCCAATGGGTATGCAAACCGTCATCAGTGAAGGCAGTACAAATATCAGCGGAGGGCAACGTCAGAGGATTCTAATCGCCCGCGCACTCGTCACTAAACCTGCAATCCTTATCTTCGACGAGGCAACTTCCGCACTCGATAACCGCACTCAAGCAATCGTCACGAAGAGTTTGGACAACCTAAACGCCACGCGGATTATCGTTGCGCACCGCCTGTCGACTATTCGCAACTGCGATAGGATTCTGGTTATGGACGCGGGAAGGATTGTCGAGCAAGGCGGCTTTGATGAACTGGTTGCACGCGGCGGTATCTTTGCTAGCTTGGTTAAACGGCAGACGGCTTAAGGAGGATTCAGCATGAAAAAATTTCTAGCAACGATGGCGGCGGCGATTCTCCTTTCCACGAACACGACCTACGCCGCCGAGGGTGTGACCTTGACGCTTGACGAGGCGATAACCCTTGCGCTGAAGAACAATCGATTAATCGAACAGTCAGCCGAAGAGAGAGAGGCAGCTCGTTGGAATTTGTCAGCTGTGCGACGTCAGTCGGGTCCTACTCTTAGTTGGTCGTCGTCACTCAATCGCATTGGCGGCAGATACTATCGCAGGAGCGGTCGACGCAACAATCATGATGATGCTAAAGTCGCCAAGGATATGGGTGCTAATGTGAACATGAGCCTTTATCCTTCCTACGAGAACGAGAACTACAACAGCTTAAGCTTGCAAATGCCGCTGTATACGGGCGGGCGTCTTGAAAATCAACGGGAGGCGGCTCGCTACGGTTTGAACGCGGCGGATTTGACTTTGGAGAATTCTCGACAGCAAGTTAAGTATCAGGCGTCGGCTGCTTATTATCAAGTCCTTCAGCGTGCGGCATTGGTCGACGTTCAAAAGCAAGCGGTTCAACTTCTGCAGGAACACTTGCGCACCGTGGCGATTCAATACGAGGTCGGAACTGTTGCCAAGTCGGACGTGCTTGCTACCAATGTTCAGCTTGCCAACAGTCAGCAGAGCTTGAACTCCGCGAAGGGCAATTACCTAACCGCCATTGCACAGCTTAATAACATTCTCGGCTTGCCTGTCGATACGGAGGTTGCTACGAGCGACGAGATAAACTTTGTCCATTACAACTTGACGGAAGAGGATTGCCTTGACTATGCATTGAATCATCGCCCCGACGGTATCGCCGCAGTCTACACCGTCAAGCAAGCCGAAGCTCAGACCAACGCCGCTAAGAGTGGTTACCGTCCGAACGTCAGCGCAGTCATTCAAGGTAGCGAGTCGGGCGAGAATGTCTTTGGCTCCAATCACAACGCCGAGCAATGGGCAGTCGGCTTGCAGCTGAATTGGAATATCTTCGACAACGGAGTAACCTCCGCCAGTGTTCATCAAGCCAAAGCCATCGAACGCCGCGCAGAGTCCCTAGCTCAACAACAGATTGAAACGATTCAGCTTGAAGTCCACAGCGCGTACATTGCCCTAAGGACTGCGGAAGAAAATATTGAGGTGACTGCCGCCGCCGTGTCGAAGGCTGAAGAAGAATTCGCCATTGCCCAGATTCGTTATATCGAAGGCGTCGACACCAACCTTAACGTTATGAACGCGCAGGAAAAAGTTGTCGAGACCCGCAACAACTACTACACCGCGCTTTACAACTACAACACGAGCCGCGCCCAACTTGAAAAGGCAATGGGCGTGCCCGTGACGATTGATGCGTTGCTTTATACGGAAGCTGAGCAAGCCGGCAAGTCTTCGCCAAAGTCATTGGAGGCGGCGACTGTCCAGAACAAATACGACGACGCACTAAAGGAATCACAAGAGCCATTCGACAAATAAAAAAGCCCCCGTCAACAATCGGCGGGGGTTTTTAGTTTATTCACGCGGCGGATATTTTTTTATGTTCGGATTACCTGCTGCCGCTACTTGGTCCAGTTCGTCAAGCGACATCTCTTCATTGATAGCACGCCGGCGAAGTTTCAGCCGGAGCAAGAGACTGTCCTTAACTTTGCTGAACTGAGAAAAGTCTATTTGCGCGAATCTTTCTTCAAGCGTCATTGTAATCACTCCTTAAAGTTTTCTTACAGCTTATACGTTGTCGAGCGGAATTCGTTACATGTCGCCCAAAATATTTTTCAGCTTGCCGAGCGTGCGGTGAAGTGTGACACGAACATTGCTTTCCGTCATTGATAACAGCTCCGCGATTGTGCGCGTATCTTGCTCGCCCCAATACCTAAGCTCAATGATTCGGCGTTCGCGTTCGCTTAGTTTGTCCAAAGCCTTAAGAAGTCCGCGACTAGTTTCGCTGGCAATGATTTGGCGTTCAGGTTCCTCGTAATCGGGTGCGGCAGGGTCGAAGCATTCATCCCACTCAGTCTCATTGGATTTATCACTGTGGCGCGTGTGGTCGATTAAGGAGTTGTTTGCGATACGGAAAAGCCACGTCGAGAAGGCGGCGCGGGTTGGGTTGTAGCTGTCAAGATTCTCGTTCATCTTCATGAAGGTTATACTCGTCACGTCGTCGGCGTCCGCAGAATTTTTTAGCCGCGCATAGATGAAGTTATAAACTCGCGGGAAGAAGTATTCGTACAGCTCCTCGAAAGCCTCTTCGTCAGTGGTTGCCCGCTGAGCCAACTGGTTATAGTAATTGTTGTCCGTCATGAGCCTCAGCCTTTCTACTCAATCAAAATCTTTTGCTGATTTTAACACAAGGACGCCGCCTTAACAATCAAAACTTTTTCTGGCGTTCGCGTTGCTTAGCTTGAATCTTTTTCAAGACATCGGGCGGGACTTCTTCCTCGGAGATTATTCGCGTGGAAGTCTCCTCTTGCAATGCTAAGTCGTGTCGTTCATTGCCGAAGAACTTATAAGCCGCCGCCGCTCCGACTGCCGCGCCGATTAACACAGGTATCATCTAATCGCCTCCAACAAAAAGGAACCAGGAACCAGTTAACCTAGTCCCCAGTCCCTAATACAATTAGGAATTAGGAGTGAGGAATTAAGAACTAGTCCCCAGTCCCTAGTCCCTAGTCCCTACAATTAATTCTTCCACAGGACGACGGCACTGCGAGCCGGTATATACAGCTTGAGCCAGTCTTTGTTTTCGCGGTCATAGAGTGGGTCGTAATTCGTCTCATGAACAATCGTATCGTCCGTCAAGCCGAAGCCGCCGAACGCCTTATCGTCGGTGTTGAGCATGACATCGTAATTGCCCTTGGGAACGAGGAAGCCGTAGCCCGTGAATGATTTGGTTGGCGAGAAATTGAACACGAACAGCAGACGCCCGCGCATATAAGCAAGCACTTGGTCGGCATCGTCATGCCAAATCTCGCGGACGGGCAGTCTTGCAAAGTCCGGTTCAGCTTTGATGACTGCAATCATCGCCCTATCGAAGTCGCCCAGCTCGTGATAGCAAAGCGTCTTGTCGTCGAGCAGGTGCCATTGACGCCTTGCGTACTTGTAAGACCAGCCGTTGCCTTCGCGGGGGAAGTCAATCCATTCAGGGTGCCCGAACTCATTGCCCATGAAGTTGAGGTAGCCGCCGTTGCAAGTCGACAGCGTGACCAGCCGAATCATCTTATGCAGAGCAATGCCGCGATTGGCAATGTCATTCTCGTCGCCTTTGCGGAAGTGCCAATACATGTCGGCATCAATCAGCCGGAAGATAATCGTCTTGTCACCAACCAACGCTTGGTCGTGGCTCTCGGCGTAGGAAACTGTCTTTTCATCTGCGCGGCGATTAGTCATCTCCCAGAAGATTGAAGACGGTTTCCAATCCTCGTCGCGCTGTTCCTTAATCATCTTAATCCAGTAGTCGGGAACGTTCATTGCCAAACGATAATCGAAGCCAAAGCCGCCGTCCTCGAACTTGCTAGCGAGTCCAGGCATACCGCTAACGTCCTCGGCAATGGTGACTGCGTTGGGCTTGACTTCGTGAATCATCTTGTTAGCAATCATAAGATAGCAAATGGCGTTGTCGTCTTGATGACCGTTGAAGTAGTCGCCGTAGCCGCAGAACGCCTCGCCGAGTCCGTGACTGTAATAAAGCATGGAGGTTATCCCGTCAAAGCGGAAGCCGTCGAAGTGATATTCTTCCAACCAATACTTGCAGTTGCTCAAGAGGAAGTGCAACACGTCGTCTTTGCCGTAATCGAAGCACAGACTATCCCAAGCGGGGTGTTCGTGACGGTCGCCGGCGTAGAAGAACTGATTCGGGTCGCCCGCCAAGTTACCGAGACCTTCGACCTCATTTTTGACTGCGTGGCTGTGAACAATATCCATTATGACACCGATACCCATTTGATGAGCCGTGTCAATCATGTCCTTAAGCTCTTCGGGCGTGCCACAACGACTGCTCGGCGCAAAGAAGCTTGACACGTGATAACCGAAGCTACCGTAGTAAGGATGCTCCTGAATCGCCATGACTTGAATTGCATTGTAGCCCGCCTGCTTGACGCGAGGCAAAATGTTTTCCTTGAACTCGGTATAAGTGCCGACCTTCTCAGCGTCCTGCGCCATGCCCACATGACATTCATAGATAAGCAAAGGATTCGTGTCAATCTTAAAGCCTTCATCGTGCCAAACGTGCGGTTGCGGCGGATTCCAAACCTGCGCGGAGAAAATCTTAGTATTGTCATCTTGAACGACGCGCTGACACCAGGCCGGAATACGTTCGCCCTCGCCGTTATCCCAACGCACACTCATCTTATAAAGATCGCCGTGCTTGAGTTGACCTTCCGAAAGCTTCAGCTCCCAGTTGCCGCCGTCAAGCTTCTTGCAACGATATTCCTCAGTCTTCTGCCAGCCGTTGAAGTCGCCGATTAAATAGATTGCCGACGCATTCGGTGCCCATTCACGGAAGACCCAACCATAATCCGTCTTATGCAATCCGTAGTAAAGATGACCGGTCGCAAAGTCCGCAAGAGTGCGCTTGCCGTCCTGGGTGAGTTGTCCAATCTTCCAAAGCGCGTGTTCATGCCGACCGCGTATCGCCTCTTCATAAGGCTCAAGCCAGCCGTCCTTCTCAACTAAGCCAATATGTTTCATAAAGTTTCCCCCTTTCGTCTTGTGCTGATTGTAACAAAAGATTTTTTTTTAAGCAAGGAAATTGACGGCGGCAAGGCGAATTCAACGCAAAAATTTTATTCCGGAGTTGAGACGATGCTTGGCGTTAAAGACGAGTGGCAAATCTTGAAGACGGGAAGCCGCGCAGACTTCCTGACGATAGCGGCGATAATGGGAGTCTTTATCCTAATCGTCGCGATGAATATCTTTTTTATTTTCCAAATGACGGCGCACCAGACTGAAAGCTTAGGGCAGTTGCAAATGGAGAATATCCGCTCCGAACTGCAACGGACGATTGATGACGCCGAACGAATGACTTTGCGGGTGGCAATGCGTGCTGAACAAATGCTAGCGTCGGGAGCCTCGCACGACGAGATAAAGGATTTCTTCATGCAAGAACAACGCGAACAGAAGATTTTATCCAACGGCGAATGCTTTAACGTCTACATTGCCCAAAGGGATTGGATACTTCTGCCTGAAGGCACGTTACCCGATAGCTTTCATGTGACGGATAGGAATTGGTATAAAGGCGCGGCGCAGACTCCTGGCAAGGTTTTTATCACCGAGCCTTATCTTGACGCGGTGGGGCATGGACTGTGCTTTAGCGTGTCAATGATGCTGTCCGATAAAAATACCGTCGTCGCACTCGACTTTAACTTTTCCAACGCGCAGAAGTCTATTGACAAGCTGAACATCGATGACGACCGCACAGCTCTTATCGTCACCAAGGACGGCTTGATTGTCGGCTACCGCGACAAAAGCTTAGTCGGCGAAAACCTTAAACAACGTCTGCCCGAATATCAACGAATCCTCGACGCCGTGTTGAAGTCGAACACACGCGACAGCTTTAAAACGGAAATAGCTGGACGCTCGCATACAGTTTTCTCAAGCTTGACGGACAACGGCTGGTATATGATTCTTTGCGTAAACAACTCCGCACTTTATCACGACGATTATAATCACCTTATGCTTAGTTTCGCCGTCAACGTTTGGATGATTCTTATCATGGTTTTCTATTCGCTAAATAGCATGAAGAATCGCCTGCAAGCCTTGAAAGCTCTGCGTGCCAAGGAAGAATTCCTATCGAACATATCTAAGGAGTTGCACAGACCTATTCAAAAAATCTTGAAGCTGTCTAACGCGGCGATATTGGGCGGCGACGATAACCCCGCTGAAAGTGCCGCTAAGGCTCGTGAATGCGCCTTGCAGCTGTCGGACATGATTAATAACCTGCTGTCCTTCTCGACGCTCGTCAAGGAAGACCCGGATATTGATAAGAAAGCCGAGAAGAATTTGCACCTGTCCAAAGTCAGTCGGACTGCACGCCGGAGGATTATCGCGGTTTTGACGATTGCGCTTATCTTCCGCGTAGGAATTTCCATTCACACGAACCTAGGCTGGGGCGATACCAAGATGACTCGCGACGTTGAGACTTACGAGAATCGCCTGACAAGTTGGGTTGTTGAACAGAAGAGTATCCTTGGCATGTTCGCCAGTGTCATAAGCGAACGTCCCGAACTCATGAACGACTACGCCGAGGCGGTGAAGTTCCTAGACGACATTGCCCAAGAATATCCAGAGATTTCCGCGTGCTATCTTGCCAACCCCGATAAGGCGCACCCGCTTATCATGAATGACGGTTGGACTTCGCCCGACCCGGATTGGAAGGTTAATCAGCGTCCGTGGTATATAGAGACGGAAAACTCCTCTGAAGCCTTCACAGTGTCGACGCCTTACATTGATTCGCGCACGGGCAATTATTGCGTGACTGTGGCTCAAGTTGTCCATGGCAAGGACGGAGAGTTTATCGGCATATTCGGCATTGATTTTTATCTTGATAGGCTGATTCAAATCCTAGACGACAGTTACACCGCCGAAGGGTATGCCTTCCTCGTCGATAAGCGCGGCATGATTATCAATCACCCGCACGCCGCTTATCAGATGACGCCGCAAAAGATGATTGCCATTGACGACACCGAGTATAAAGAAGTCTACAAGGCGGGCGAGCAGTTCTTAATGCAAGACTTCAGCGGCGACTACATGACCTGCCTTGCCAAGACAAATGAGCCGTCGGGCTTTACGGTTGTTGTTGCTAACAAGTGGAATAACATTTATGGGCAAGCGATTATCTTTCCGGCAATCTTCATTGTCATTTACGTAATCTGTGTTAGCCTAGTCCTTGCGCTTATCAATCGGCTGTTGCGTTGGCAGACGGAGGTTCAAAAGAAACTCAAAGATGCGGCGAGGACTGCCCTAAACGCTGGGCAAGCTAAGTCGCAATTCCTAGCGCAGATGAGTCACGAGATTAGAACTCCGATTAATGCAGTGCTCGGTATGAACGAAATGATTCTGCGCGAGTCCGAAGATAAAGACATACGCGAATACTCAGAGAACATAGCTAGCGCGGGTCGCACGCTCCTCAACCTGATTAACTCAATCCTAGACTTCAGCAAGATTGAGGATGGTAAGATGGAAATCATTCCCGCACGCTACGAGACGCTCAATATGGTTGATGACCTTGTTAATATGATTTACGAGAAGGCTAACCAAAAGAACCTTTCGCTGATAACCAAGATTGACCCGAACTTACCAAAGGTGCTCTTCGGCGACGACATGCGCGTTAAGCAAGTCATAACGAACATTCTAAGCAACGCCGTCAAGTACACCGAGGAAGGCACTGTTACCTTGACGATGAGCGGCGAGATTGTCGACGACGATAATTTGATTCTTTATGTCTCCGTTAAGGACACGGGCATTGGTATTCGCGAAGAGGACATTGAAAAGCTTTTCCAATCGTTCATACGCCTAGACGAGACTAAGAACAAGAACATTGAGGGCACGGGCTTGGGTATCTCAATCGTCAAAGAGTTGCTCCACATGATGAACAGTCACCTTGAAGTTTCAAGCGTCTACGGTAAAGGCTCGGACTTCTCATTTAAACTGCCGCAGAAGATTATCGACAAGACACCCGTTGGCGTTTATGGCGAACACCATGCCGACCGCAAGCTTAAACGCGTCGAGACTAAGAACTTCATCAAAGCACCCGCCGCGAGGATTTTGGCTGTCGACGATATGAACATGAACTTGAAAGTTATCAACGGCTTGCTAAAGAGAAATCTAATCGTGCCTGACTTGGCTGACAGCGGCGAGCAATGCTTACAGTTCGCGGCGAAATATTTTTATCACATAATCTTCCTTGACCACATGATGCCTAAGATGGACGGCGTTGAGACTTTAAAGCGGCTTAAAGCTATGAACTTGCCCGCCGAAACTAAAATCATCATGCTGACTGCCAACGCCATAAGCGGCGCACGTGAAAGATATTTAGCTAAGGGCTTCGACGACTACTTAAGCAAGCCGATTGACACTGACGACTTGGAGGCAATCCTCGCGAAGTATCTGCCGCCTGAAATCATTCTTAGCGACGACGAACCCGCGCATGTTGAAGAGGACTTGCCGTCAATCGACATGGACACCGCGCTAAGCAACTGCATGAACAGCAAAGAGTTCTTCGCGGAAATGGCGGAAGAGTTCATTAACAGCGATAAGACAGCCGACCTCAACGCGGCATTGACTGCGCAAGACTTAAAGGCGTATCGGGTGGCATCGCACGCTTTGAAGTCAACGGCTCTTGTTATCGGAGCGGTTAAGCTCAGTGACAAAGCTAAGGCTCAAGAGTTCGTGGCTAAGGACGGGCGACTTGACGAGGTTAAACGCAATCACGACGACTTATTGGCGACTTATAAGACAGTCCTCGACGAGTTGCGAGCTTGGCTTAAGCTTGACGACGAACCCGCGCATGTTGAAGACGACTTGCCGTCAATCGACATGAACACTGCGCTAAGCAACTGCATGAACAGCAAAGAGTTCTTCGTGGAAATGGCGGGAGAGTTCATTAACAGCGATAAGACAGCCGACCTCAACGCGGCATTGACTGCGCAAGACTTAAAGGCTTATCGGGTGGCGGCGCACGCTTTGAAGTCAACGGCTCTTGTTATCGGAGCGGTTAAGCTTAGTGACAAAGCTAAGGCTCAAGAGTTCGCGGCTAAGGACGGACGACTTGACGAGGTTAAACGCAATCACGACGACTTATTGGCGACTTATAAGACAGTTCGCGAGGAATTGGACACGTGGCGGAGGGACATACAATGCAAAAAATCTTAATCGTCGACGACGAACGAATAATGCTGAGGATAGCGACTAAAATCCTGTCGCGGGACTACCAGACAATCTGCGCGGCGTCAGGTGAAGAGGCAATCGAACTCTTTCAGCGCGAGAAGCCCGACCTCGTGTTATCGGATTTAATCATGCCAGGCATTGACGGCTACGAATTGCATAGGCTACTACAGGAGAAAAGCTCCGAACCCGTGCCGATTGTGTTCATGACTTCCGATGACAGCGAGGAGGCAGAGAGTAAAGGCTTTCAAATCGGAGCCGCTGATTACATTCGCAAGCCGCTTAAAGCCGAGGTACTCCTGCGCCGCGTGAAAAACGTTTTGGATAAACTCAATGAGATTCAAGGCTTGACGGCGGCGGCGAACCTCGACATGATGACCGGCTTGCTTAACAAAACCTCCGCGCAGAGGGAAGTCGGCAAGCTGTGCGCTTCAAGTCAAGGCGTGTTGATGTTGCTTGACCTAGACAACTTCAAACTCGTCAATGACCTGTACGGACACGCAATGGGCGACAAAATCTTAACGCGCTTTGCCGAGCTGATTAAGGGCGTGATTCGTTCGACGGACGTGGCTGGGCGTATGGGCGGCGATGAGTTCGTTGTCTTTTGCCAGAGCGTTCACGATGAAAAAGTTATCTTCAACAAGGCGAGCTTCCTCAATCGACAGCTGATAATCAGCGCGAAGAACTTCATGGGCGAGGATATGGAAATTCCCCTCGGCACGTCGGTCGGGGCAGTCTTTGTTCCTAATGAAGGGCGCGACTTCACGACCCTAATGAAGAAGGCGGATAAGGCTCTTTATCTCGTCAAGCACCACGGCAAGCACGGTTGCGTGTTCTTCGGCGATGACATTGCCGCGAAGGTTGAACGCAGAACCATTTACGAAACGCAACTGCTTCTTGACGAACGCAATCACGAGGCGGGCGCGTTCTTCGTAGACTTCGACAAGTTCAAGGCGATTTATCAGTTCGCGGCGCGGCTCAATGAAAATTCCCACGGCTCGGCGCAATTCCTTAGGCTTACACTAGACACTGCCGACGACAATGCCCGCGACGAGTTCCCAGAGGTGCTGATTAAAAACCTTCGGCGGCGCGATTGCGTGACACAACTCGGCCGCGACCAATTCTTAATCTTGCTCAATGACTTGCCCCGCGACTTTATCCAGACCGTCGAACAGAAAATCTCTTCGGCGTGGCAAAGTCGACAGCTCGGCGGCAAAATCATCTTCGAGGCTAGCGAATCAATTTGACGGAGGAGGAAGACATGGTTAAGCTTTACGATGAAGACATGACCGGCTACATTGAGGTTGAAGTCAAGGATTTCTACTGCAATGACTACCCGAACCACTTCGCACGAACCGGCAAGCAAACTTACGTCCGGTGGCTCGGCGAAGAAATTTACACCGTGCCGCGAATGCTTTTTGGGAGTATGCCCCGTGACGGCGGAAATTTATTGCTGTCGCCCGAAGAACGCGACGAACTCATTGCAAAGAACCCGACGGCGGCTAAGTGGATTCGTCCGTTCGTGGGGGCTAGAGAGTTCATTCACAAGTTGCCGCGCTATTGCTTATGGTTAGTCGACTGCCCGCCCAATGAACTTAGACGTATGCCGCTGGTCTATCAGCGGGTGCAAGCCGTAAGAGATTTTCGATTAGCAAGCAAAGCAGAGCCGACTAGAAAATTTGCCGCGACCCCTTGGCTGTTCTGTCAGATTGCTCAGCCGACGACGAACTACTTATTATTTCCGCGTCACTCTTCCGAACGCCGCGAATATATTCCGATTGGCTACATGGACGCGAATATTATCTGCGGCGACGCAAACTTGATGGTGCCTGGGGCAATGTATTGGCATTTCGGAGTTCTGACGAGTTATCCGCATATGGCGTGGATGCGTGCGACATGCGGGCGATTGAAGTCTGATTATCGATACTCGGCGGACGTGGTGTACAATAATTTTCCGTGGCCGCCGTTCAATCGGGAAGTGGAGCTTACGGCGGCGGAAATACTCTTCGCAAGGAGCAAATATCCCGACGCGAGCTTTGCAGACCTTTATGACCCGCTGATTATGCCAAAGGACTTGCGCAAGGCTCACGCGGCTAACGATAGGGCAGTCCTTGAGGCTTATGACCTCCCGCTGAACATCACCGAGGAGCAACTGCAGAAGGAACTATTCAAGATGTACAAGAGCTTGCGAGACTTCGACGAGTTCTATCAGTCGCTGTGATGTAGGAATTCCCTCGATAACGACAAAATCCGTTTATTGTCCAAGGCTTTTACTTCGCTTAACCAAAACTTTTCTATGTCCTGAAATCTTTTGTGAAGCATTGCCAAAACGCAGTCGAATAGCTATAATGCCTTATAAGGGGGTGGACGACATAGAAAAAGTAGATGTAGGATTTGGGAATCAAGCAATATGCGCCGTGATAAAAGACTTGCTAAGGCTCTTGACAATGCCCTCCAATGCGAGGGCAAATTTTTTAGGCAGATATGACATTGGAATATCGCGTTCGCTTAATTAATGTTGATTTTATCAGCAAATATTGAGGAGAAATATTTATGGCAGTGATAAGAAGGCGTCGGAGCTTCGGGCGAGTCTTCCGAGGTTTAATATTCCTTGTCGTAAGTGCGGCGGTATTGGGTTTCTTTGTCTACGTGCCGTTCTTCACGCTGAAGGAGATACGACTTGACGGCGTGAAGTATCTGACGGAAGAAGACATCCTGCGCATAGGCAACATATACATTGGCGAGCCGCTCTTCCAATTGGAGACTGACGTTGTGCAAAGCCGCCTGTCGAAGGATTTACGCATTGAGGAAGTTAGCGTCCGTCGAAGATTGCCGCGCACATTGGAGATAAAGATTAAAGAACGGAGACCGCTTGCGACGATTACTTGCGACTACGGTTATCTTGACCTTGACCACAACGGAATGGTTCTCGACAGCTACAAGACGATAAAGACAATGCAAATCCCGATGATAACTGGAGCAGCCGTCCGCGACTTGTACATTGGCGACACCGTGGACGATGAACTTGTTAAAAAGATTCTCGACTTCCTGCAACGGCTCAATGAGGACACGCTTAACCGTCTAAGCGAGGTTGCGATTGTCGAGGCGGATTATATCGTCATGTACACGGCGACGGAGCGGGCAGTTCAGATACGCATTGGCAAGCTTGAACGCCTCGACGAGAAGGCACGCCTCACGGAAGATTTCCTACGCGACCTTGCGACCAATCCGCACCCCGTCGAGTATGTCGACTTCAATTATACGTCACCATTCATCAAGCTTGCCGAGTGATAAGGAGTGGAAGTTCATTGGCGAAGAAGAAAGTTAAATACGTCTGCCAAGAGTGCGGCGCGGAGTCGGCTAGGTGGTTGGGCAAATGTCCTGCGTGCGGTAATTGGAATACGCTTGTTGAAGAGGAAACCTCTGCCGTTGCTGATACGAAAAGTTCACGCGCATTGACGACGACCTTTGAGACGCCGCGACGGATTGCCGAAGTTGATATGGAAGAGTTGCCGCGCTTCATGACGGGTTCGGGCGAACTTGATAGGGTATTGGGCGGCGGACTGATTCCAGGTTCGATAATCTTGATTGCGGGCGACCCCGGCGTTGGCAAGTCGAGTTTGACTTTGGCGGTTTGTGCTAACGTGGCACGCGGCGGACGAAAAGTTTTATACGTGACGGGCGAGGAAAGCTCACGGCAAATCCGAATGCGTGCCGAGCGCTTGAACGCCTTAGCCGACGAACTTTACATCTGCGCGGAAAACAACTTCGAGCGGATAACTCATCACGTCGAACACCTTGAGCCAGAGTTGCTGATAGTCGATTCGATTCAAACGATTTACCGTTCAGAGATAGAGAGCGCACCTGGTAGCGTGTCGCAAGTGCGGGAGTGTTCAGCGGGGCTAATGCGGCTGTCGAAGTCTTTAGGCGTCACGACTTTTATAATTGGTCACGTAACAAAGGACGGGAACTTAGCCGGTCCACGAGTGCTTGAACACATCGTCGACACGGTTTTATTTTTTGAGGGCGAGCGCAATGCAGACTTCCGAGTATTGCGGGCGATAAAGAACAGATTCGGCGCGACGAGTGAGATTGGATTGTTTGAAATGCGCGACACTGGACTTGAGGACGTGCCCGACGCGTCGAAGCTTTTCTTGCCCGAACGAGCCGACGACATTGGAAGCGTAATCGTCCCGACCGTCGAAGGCACGCGCCCATTGCTCGTCGAAGTGCAAGCGTTGGTTGCCCCAACACCTTTTATGCCGCCGCGCAGGACTTCAGACGCCGTAGACATAAAACGGATTCAACTGCTACTTGCGGTGTTGGAAAAGCGATTGCGGCTAAGTATCGGCGCGTGTGATGTCTACGTCAAGACGGCGGGCGGGATAAAGATTGATGAGCCGGCGACCGATTTGCCGATAGCGATTGCGTTGGCGTCGAGCTTTGCGAACAGGAAACTTTTGCCGCAAAGCGTCATCTTCGGCGAGGTCGGCTTAAGCGGCGAGGTTCGGGCAGTCAGTAAGTCTCGTCAACGCGTCGAAGAGTCAATCCGCATGGGCTTTACGAACATTATCCTGCCGAAGAAAAACTTTGCGGAGGTGTCGAAGTCGTCAGCGGATAAAGTCAAACTGCTGCCCGTGGACAATCTGCGCGACGCTCTGAAAATTTCTATGCCTAGAGGAGAATGACTTTGCTTAACTTGAAAAGAACTGTGCTAGCCGAGGTCGCCGAGAACTTCGGACACGTGGAAGAGACTTCCGAACGCAATACGCTGAAAGTTTTGGAGGCAATGCGGCGGCTCAAAGTTTCGGACGCGCACTTCAAAACGTCGACGGGCTACGCTTATGGCGACATCGGGCGCGAGAAGTTGGACGAACTCTTTGCTGAAGTCTTTAAGGCTGAACGGGCACTTGTCCGCACGCAATTTGTATCGGGCACTCATGCAATCGCGACGGCTCTATTTGGTATCCTGCGCCCCGATGATGAATTGGTTTCGTTGACGAGCGCACCCTACGACACGTTGCAGACGGTCATTGGTCATGCACACGCCGCTAAAGGTTCGCTAAAGGAATTCGGCGTGGGCTATCGTGAACTGCCGCTGGTCAATGGCAACGTCGACATCAAAGCTATCAAGCACTTCATAAGCCCGAAGACTAAGCTGGCACTGATTCAACGCAGTCGAGGCTACTCAATGCGCAAGCCGCTGACGATTGACGACATTGAACAAATCTGCGCGGCAGTCAAGGCGACTAATCCGGCGTGCGTGACGTTCGTCGATAATTGCTACGGTGAATTCGTCGAGATGCGGGAGCCTGTCGAAGTCGGCGCGGACATTGCGGCGGGCAGTCTTATAAAGAACATCGGCGGCGGACTTGCTCCCACGGGCGGATACATCGTCGGCAAGAGTGATTTGGTTGAGCTTGCGTCGTATCGCTTGACGGCACCGGGTATGGGCGACGAACTCGGCGCGAGCTTAGGGACGCCGCGTCTTTTATATCAAGGACTGTTCATGGCTCCGCACATCACCGCACAGGCTCTCAAGGGCGCAATCTTCGCGGCGGGCGTCTTTGATAAGCTCGGCTATAAAGTCAGCCCGTTGCCCAATGACGTTCGCGGCGATATTATTCAGGCGATTGAACTCGGCACGGCGGATAAGCTGATAAAGTTTTGCCGTGCTATACAAAGTTATTCGCCCGTGGACTCGTTCGCGACGCCGGAGCCGTGGGACATGCCCGGCTACGAAGACAAAGTTATCATGGCGGCTGGGACGTTCGTTCAGGGCGCGTCGATTGAACTATCAGCGGATGCTCCGTTGCGTGAACCTTTCGCGGTGTACTTGCAGGGCGGCTTGACCTTTGAACATGCTATGATTGCGATATTGGGCGCGGCTGAGGAGTTGGAGACGCTTTGACGGAATTTCACTTCGCAGGGCTTGGAACGCTGATTAACGTCGTGGGGATTATCGGCGGCGGGCTGATTGGTCTTTTCGGCGGGAAGTTCTTGACGGCGAACATTCAGCGGACATTGCAAGACGCATGCGCATTGGCGGTTATCTTCCTCGGCATCGACGGCGCGTTGAAGAACTTGAACACCATGCTTTTAATCGCAAGCCTAATCGGCGGCGGGCTAATCGGAGCAATCATCGACATTGACGGCAAGTTTGAGCGGCTAGGCATTTGGTTGCGAAATCGTTCGGGCAATGACGGCGATACGAAATTTGTTGATGCGTTCGTCACGGCGTCGCTTACAGTTTGCGTTGGGGCTATGGCGGTTATCGGCGCGATTAACGACCGCTTACTACACGACGCCACGATTTTAATTGCAAAGTCTGCCCTCGACGCGATAATTATTCTGGTGATGACGGCGAGCCTCGGCAAGGGTTGTATCTTCTCGTTCGTGAGCGTCGGACTTTTTCAAGGGGCAGTAACCTTCGGCGCGGGGCTAATCGAACCGTTCATGACGGCGGCGGCTCTAGCGAATCTCTCAAGCGTCGGTAACGTCCTAATCTGCGGCGTCGGCGTCAACTTGCTCTTCCCAAACAAAAAAATCAGCGTCGCGAACATGTTGCCGGCACTGATTATCGCTTGCTTATGGAGGTAGCTTATGACAAAAATAATTTTCGTGTGCTTCGGGAACATTTGCCGCTCACCTATGGCGGAATTCGTCATGAAGCATTTGGTTGCGGGCGCGGGGCTTGAAAAGGATTTCCTAATCGAGTCGGCGGGCTGTTATCCGTCAATCGGTACGCCAATGTCCGAAGGCACTGCACATGAGCTAAGGAAGAATCATATCCCTTTCACGCGGCGCACGTCCAAACTTCTGCTTGCCAGTGACTACGCCCGCTTTGATTATCTGATTGGGCTTGACCGTTCCAACGTCTCGGACATGAAGGACATTTGCGGCGGCGACCCCGATAAGAAGATTTTTCTGCTAATGGACTTTGCGGGCGAACATCGCGACGTTGACGACCCGTGGTATACCGACGACTACGCCGCAAGCTATCAAGACATTTTGCTTAGCTGTTCGGCGTTACTTGAGGCGATAAGGGCATAAGAAAACCCCCGATAGTCAATCGACCGTCGGGGGGAATTTTTATTTTGAAATGGATTCAAGTATGCCGTTCACGAATCGGCTTGAATCATCTGTGCCGTATCTCTTAGCAAGCTCCACCGCCTCATTTATGACGACGCCTTTTGGGATTGCTGGTTCAACAAATTTCATCTCGTACACGGCGAGTCGCAAAATATTTCTGTCAGCCGCCATAATTCGAGGCAAAGTCCAACCTTTCAAGTGCGCTGTTATCATTGCGTCAATCTCTTGGAGATGTGCTCGCGTGCCCTTAACCGAGCTTTCAACATAAGCAAAATCTCTTTTACTCGTTAAGCGCGGCTCGTCGTCAAACATAGTCTCTATCGCAAGGTTCTCACTCTCTTCGCGACTGTCTTCTTCAAAATTAAAATCTAACTGGAATAACGCCTTGAATGCTGCCTCTCGTGCAAGTTTGCGACTCATAAACCCTTCCTCTTTTTACCAACGCTGAATGTTCTCCGGCAAGAGCTCGTCGAGCTTATGGAGAATTTTTTCAACCAAGTCATCTTTGCTGTCAAAACGTGACCCCACGAACAGCCCTATCACTCCGCATAAAAAGATAAAAAGCGTGTTGAAGAAACCGAGTAACAAGATTGCTACGCCCGTGATAAGCCCCGTTATAAAGCCGATTTTCCTTGTGCGATGCGATTCAAACAGGTCGATAACAAAATTTTTTATTGCCTCGATCATTTAAATCACCGCCTACCTCACACGCCGCTTAGGTGCGACAACTGGCACTATCTGGTTGACTCTGACCTCAACGGGCACGTAAAATCCCTCGCCTAGGGCTTGTTTCAGTGCGGCGTTGATTATTTTGTCCGCCGCCTGACTTGCTCCCGGTGCAGAATAACCTTCAGCCAAGATTGCCGTCAATAGGATTTTCATCGGCGTCACATTGCTATTGACCTTCTCTACAACAAGTTCTGCCTCTTGCAGTTCTTTGACTTCCGACAATGCCCGCTTGGCAAGTTTTTCGACAGTCTCGAATTCCACGCGAACAAGCCCGAAATCCGTCTTCTTCAACAAAAAATCTCCGCTACTTGTCCGCGCCGTCGAAAGTGCCACGAGCTTTTTAGGTCGAGTTATAATTTTCCTAATGCCTTTTACCAAATCTTTTAACATATCGACACCTCAAACGACACGCTTATCGCGTTCGACAATTGCATGAGTAATCTCATTAATCTTGACTTCTACTGGCACATTTGACAATTCAAGAACTGTCTTTAATGCGTCGCCAACTGCGGCAACCACCGCTTTGCTAACACCAGGAGCCGAAAAGTTTTGGGCAAGTGTCATCGTTAATTGAACTTTTATCGGCATGTCGCCTGTTTGCTTGTAAACGGAAGCTTCCGCCTCTCTAACGCCATTAATCGTAATTGCCGCCCGCTCAACAACACCGACTATCGCCGGGACTGTAACCTTGACTTCACCGGGCTTACCTTCCTCTAAATGAATATCACCCGACGCGAGCGATAGCCCCTTTGCACTTCGAGTAAATACCCCCGTCAAAAGAATCAGGCTTGCAAACACCATGCCTGCCAACACCATCAAAGTCTCTTCCCGTGCAATTATAAATTTCAATTCATTTTGCCAAATATCCGCTGGTATTAATTGCAAGCATATGCCCGCACATACAACCAACGCCACTAGCACTGCCAGGACGTAAAAAAGTAATATAAGGCGTCTTATTATCCCCAAAGTACTTCTTCACCTCCCAACAAAATTAAATCCTTGTGCTTTCAATGAACCCTAGTGCCGTCTTCTTCTTTAGATTCTTCTTCGGGGAAGCTGACGCCCTGCACGTGAACATTGACTTCCACGACACGAAGCCCCGTCATAGTCTCGATTGCGCGTTTGATGTTCTCTTGAGCCGCCAACGCAACATTGGGAATTCTTGCGCCGTATTTGACGATGATAAAAAGATCAACTGCTGCCTCAACGTCGCCGACTTCGACTTTAACGCCCTTGGAGAAGTTCTTACGACCAAGCATTTCAGCAATACCGCCGACAACGCCGCCGCTCATGCCCGCGATGCCGTCAATCTCGGTAGCCGCAAGACCAGCAATAATGCTAACGACCTCGTCCGCAATCTTTATCGCGCCAAGTCCAGAATCGCTTTTCACTAAATCTTTTTCCTCTGCCATTATAAAAAACCTCCTAAGTTTCTTTGTGGTACCTACCACTTTTTATCAGCTATTCGCCGCCTTGTCAAATTCCCCTGCTTAAAATCCTCTAACAAAAAATTTTTCAAAAGGTCTTGCAAAGTTTTTAAAGGTATGATATATTTCGCGCTGTTGGTTGTGATTCGCTAGCTCAGTCGGTAGAGCATCTGACTTTTAATCAGAGGGTCCCGGATTCGAGTTCCGGGCGGATCACCAAGGCGCCATCGTCAAGAGGTTAAGACACCGCCCTTTCACGGCGGGTTCGTGGGTTCGAATCCCGCTGGCGTCACCAAAGCGGCCCGGTAGTTTAGTTGGTTAGAATGCCGCCCTGTCACGGCGGAGGTCGACGGTTCAAGTCCGTTCCGGGTCGCCATTTAATAAGAAATTTCAAAGCTCGTCGTAAGGCGGGCTTTTTGCTTAAGGAGGACTTTCCATGTACGACAATCACATATCGTCCGGCAGATTTTTCCACTATCGAGACGTTTTATCTCGAATCTATCAGGGCGAAGACACTTCGACCAATCTTGAAGACTTGCAAGAAGAAATTCAAAACGATTACGAGGCGGGCTTATTGTCCTCTTCGCAATACGATAACTTAATGTCGCTCGCCCAAGACGTTTGATAAGACTTAAAAAACTTTCTAGCTCCTGCGGGAGCTTTTTTTTATGAAAAATGTTTGAATAACCTTTAGCACATGATATAATTGCGCCGAAAAAATTTTGGAGTGATAGAAATGTTTGGAATAGGCGCGGGAGAATTCATCGTGATAATAATCGTCGGGCTGATAGTGTTCGGTCCGAGCAAACTTCCCGAAGTCGGGCGGGCAATCGGCAAAGGCTTAAGAGAATTCCGCAAAGCACAGGCGGCACTTTCGCAGACGCTTAACGAGCCTTTGGAGCCGGAAAAGAAATCTGAGCTGGAGAAAAAATCCGTGACCGCCGATGATGTTATAAACATGGCTAAGGAAAAGCCGATTGTTAAGGAGAGCAGCAATGAAAAGAGTTTTAACGGCAATCCTAACGACGTTCCTGCTGACGACGCCCGCGCAAGCGTTGCCGGTGCAGGAAGCAGTTCAAACAGCACTGGAAAATAATCCGAGCTTGCAACGGACGGAACAATCAATCCGCGTCGCCGAAGAGTCATTGAAATCTGCGCGGGGTCGTAAAGGAGTCTCGGTAAGTTCGTCAAGCCGAGCAAGTTTCAGCAAGATGGAGGGAGTTGAGGAATCCGAGAGCCTGTCGACGGGTTTGAGTGCATCGTTGCCGTTGTATTCGGGCAAACGGCTGGAATCGGCGATAAAGTCGGCGGAATTGGGAATTGACATATCAAAGCTTGAATTCTCTAAGGCGCAGGACGATTTGATTTATCAAGTGGTCACGGCTTACGTAAACGCGCTGGAAAACTTAGCAACGTCACAAGTCGACTTGGAGACGGAAAAAAATTTAATGGAGCACGAGAAAATGATTGCCGCACAATTCGACGCGGGCGCGAAGGCTAAAATTGATTTGCTTCGGGCGCAGGTCGAGACGAGTAACGCTTTGCAAGAGGCTGCCCGCTCGCACGCAACTTACGAAGTCGCCTTGACGAACCTTGCCGCGCTCATGTCGGTGGACTCTATAACAAATTTGACGGTCGAGGACTTTGAAACGCATTTAAAGCTTGATGACGTGGAAAAATACTTGTCGGAGGCGGAAGAGAATCGATTTGACTTGAAAGCGGACGCTTTGAGGATTGAACAGGGCGAATTATCCGTTGTAAGTGCTAAATCCGGTTGGTTGCCTGAAGTTTCAGCGAATGTCGGCACCGATTTAAGCGGAATGTCGCGTACATGGAAGTTTACGCCCGATGCATCGGCTGGTTTAAGTGCCTCGTGGAATATTTTTGATAGCGGCGTCACTCGTGCGGAAGTTGAATCGGCTAAGGTTGAAGTCGAACGGCTAAAGCTAGCTTTGAACTCTGACCTTGACGGCGTGCAAGAAGATGTTGTCACCGCCCATAAAAATTTGCGAATCGCCCTGCTTAGAATGACTACAACGCAAAAAACAGTCGAACTTGCCGAGGAAGAACGCTTCATCGCAACTGAACGCTACAACGTCGGCGAAGGTATCTTGCTTGACGTGCTAGACGCCGAAGTTGCCTTGTCTACGGCTAAAAAAAATAATGTAAGTGCTCGCTATGACGTTATGCGCTATAGTTTCGACCTCGCGCACGCCATTGGCGATACTCTTAAAGCTTTGCGCAGTATCTAAAGAACTTTTGCCTATGAGGAGGAAAATCTTCGCCCTTCTCAAAATTGCACCCAGCTTAAACAAGCGAACTTAGCAACCACTGTGCGAACAAAAAAGTCCCCAGTCGAGGTTTGACGGGGGATTTTATATTTATTGGAGATATTCGCTCAGATAGCCGCGAAACCGTCTTCAAGGTCGGCGATAATGTCGTCAATGTGTTCAGTGCCGATTGACAGGCGAATCGTCGCGGGCTTTTTTTGCCCAAAATGAAAAATCCGGTATTTTGGATAAAAATCCCATATTATGGATTTTTCAGCCTATCTCAAGCCCTTGCAGGGGGCTTTTTTTGTTGTTTCGCGTAATGACGCCATTTAGCCCTTTGAAAAATCCGATATTCTGGATTTTCCGTTTTGAGCCTCAAAATCGCCTCCGAAACCGTTTTTGAAGCTCCAAAATCAGTTTCAAAGCTCAAATCAGCTTTCAAAGCCAGTTCAGACCTCCAAAATCAGTTTCAAAGTTCCAAAATCAGTTGTGAATGAAATTTTTCGCTCTTGACGCATGGTTTATAATGAAAAATATTTTCGCGATTGATTTTGATGAAAAGACTATTTGCGTGACTAAAATTATAGGAGAGTAAAATGTTATCAGAAAAATATTTAAGAAATGTTCCTTTACCTGAAGGATTAACTCAAAAAAATATTTTTGACGCCTTACAAAGAACTCAAGAGCTTTTTAAAATGATTCGAGAGAATACAGGATTAAATTTAAGTACAATAATTCAAGCAAATAATTTTAGCGGTATAGTTTCAAATGTTTTCACAAAAAAATTGAGTGATATAAGCATTTATCGTGCTAATAATGAAAGAACTTATCCTGATTTATTACATGAATCAAAATCTATCGGTCTTGAAGTCAAAGCAACAAAAAAATCCTTCAAAGGTGGTGAAGGACATAACGGACATAGTGGTTGGCATATCATTATCTGCTATAAAATTTTTTCTAATGGCGATATTGAATTCATTCAAGTAGAAATTGCAGAATTAATCGGTTATGAATTCGATAATTCCGATTGGAAATATCTTGGAAGTCAACGAAACCAAAATAATTCTCAACGAACGGAAACTTACGTGACAAATAATATCGGAACAGCTAAATTACGTGACGGAATTGTATATTTAAATACTGATGAGATTAAAATAACGTCTCAATTAAAGAAAAATCGCGAGAAACTTTCCTCTGTCTTGCCGATACCGAAATATTCTCCGTTTGCGTAAATAAATTCGGATAAAGAGATGCCAATTTCGGAATCGCATTCTGGCTCATTATAAAAAATTGTTCGTCCTTTTCAAGACCAATACAATCGTAACCAAAATGAATCGCAGCAGCGAGTGTTGAGCCTCCTCCGCTGAAAGGATCTAAAATAATACCATTTCCAAGAGGCAAAGAGGCATAAACTATTTTGCGCATAAATTTTTGAGGTTTAAGACTCGGATGAGGAGAAATATCGCGTTCAATCGACGGAGTTTTGGTACTTTGAATCAAATCACAAAAAGGTAAATCGGAATTTTCTCTTCTTAGTGCTCCTGCTTTCCAACGGCGTAAATTTTTGGCAACAGTTCTTTCGGATAAAGGCTTCCTATAAAGTCCCCAAGGTTCCCACATACCTTTTGGTATGACAGAAGTCTCTGCGAATTCTATTTCAGCTCCTTTTGGACGATCTCCGCCGCGAAGAGTAGAAACTGTTCGTATTATTTCACCACGACGTTCAAAACCTCCATTTCTCATTGCTAAGCTTAAAATATCCGACAAAAGAGGCGTTGACGCAATAAAAACGTGTCCACCAGGCACAAGTATTCTAAAAGCCAGCGTAGCCCATTTTGAAAAGAAATCATAAACATTTTTTCGTTCTTTTGGGTCATCATTTATTACAGAGAATCTCGGCAATGATTTTCTTAAGTGTCCGTCGAAAGCAGGCGGCATTCTCCAAATTCCACCTTTTCCATTGCGTTTCTTTTCAATTTCTTTTTCAGTATACTCTTTAACTCCGTAAGGTGGGTCGGTAACGATTGAAGTTATGCTATTTTCTTTTCTTTCAGCCATCCACGAAAAACAATCTACGTTAATTAAATCGTAAGCCATTATTTTTTCCTCTCATATGAAATTACATCTGAGATATTGCATTGAAGTTTTTCACAAATACGATCTATCACGCTTAATGCAACATATTCTTCACGATACATCTTGTCCATTGTTGATTTAGAGATTCCAGTTAAGTTCATTAGTGATTTTTTAGTCATTCCTTTATCAATTAATAATTTCCAAAGCGGTTTGTAAGTAAATGCCATATCAAACTTTCTCCTGTGTAAAATTTATTGAAGTAGCGACATAATAGCACTTAAGTAGTTATAAATCAATACTTAAGTGTTGATATTTTTCAAATTTGCCGTTGCCTGTCGTATCGCGAGAAATACAAGAAAAAATCGCCGCGCAGGTGTCTGAATCGTTCAAACTACGTGGCGAATCGGAAAAACTTTTATACAAGGCAAAAGCCGCCGTTGAAATTGCTATCGAGTAGGGCAAAGACGCCGCAATAAAGTTCTTGTGATAAAAAAAGTCCCCAGTCGAAGATTTGACGGGGGATTTTATATTTATTGGAGATATTCGCTCAGATAGCCGCAAAACCGTCTTCAAGGTCGGCGATAATGTCGTCAATGTGCTCCGTGCCGATAGAAAGGCGAATTGTGGCGGGCGTGATACCACTTGCGAGCAATTCTTCTTCAGTCATCTGCGAATGAGTGGTTGAGGCGGGGTGAATCACCAAAGATTTAACGTCGGCGACATTGGCGAGCAACGAGAAAATCTTAAGATTGTCGATAAACTTCTGCGCGGCGACGGCTCCGCCCTTAATCTCGAAGGTAAAAATAGAAATGCCGCCGTTCGGGAAGTATTTTTCGTAAAGTGCGTGGTCAGGGTGATTTTTTAATGCGGGGTGATTGACTTTATCGACTTTAGGATTGTTCGCGAGGAAATCGACGACCTTTAAAGCGTTTTCGACGTGGCGTTCAACCCTAAGCGATAAAGTTTCGACGCCTTGCAACAAAATGAACGCGCTAATCGGAGAAATCGCCGCGCCGGTGTCGCGAAGTAGGATTGCGCGGATATAAGTGACGAAAGCCGCCGCTCCGAGAGCTTTATAGAAGCTGACGCCGTGATAACTGGGATTTGGTTCGACTAATTGCGGGAATTTGCCGGATTTCTCCCAATCGAACTTGCCACTCTCGACGATAACACCGCCTAAAGTAGTTCCGTGCCCGCCGAGAAATTTAGTTGCGCTGTGAACGACAATATCGGCTCCGAACTCGAACGGGCGAATCAAATACGGCGTGGCGAACGTGTTATCAATCACGAGCGGGATTTTATGCTTATGGGCGATGTCCGCGACTTTTTTAATATCAATCAGCGTAGCATTAGGATTTCCGACGGATTCAATAAAAATAAATTGCGTATTTTCCTTAATCGCCGCCTCGAAAACGTCAACGCCCTTAGTCGGGTCAACAAAAGTCGTTTCAATGCCAAAATCGGGCAGTGTGTGTTCAAAAAGATTAAAAGTGCCGCCGTAAATGGTGGTCGCGGCTACGATATGTTGACCTTTGTGCGCGAGGGCTTGAGCAACGTAAGTAACAGCCGCCGCGCCGCTTGCCACAGCTAAAGCCGCCGCGCCGCCTTCCAAAGCCGCAATTCGACGCTCGAAAACGTCTTGAGTTGGGTTAGTCAGTCGTCCGTAGATATTTCCTGCGTCTTTGAGTGCAAAACGGTCAGCGGCGTGTTGGAAGTCATGGAAAACGTAAGAAGTCGTTTGATAAATCGGAACTGCGCGGGCATCAGTCACGGGGTCGGCGTGTTCTTGTCCGACGTGTAGTTGCATTGTCTCGAATTTCATTTTCAAAACCTCACTTAAATAATTCTGTGGAAAGGTAACGGTCGCCGGTGTCAGGAAGGAGCACTACGAAGACTTTTCCGGCATAATCATCGCGTTTAGAGAGTTCAAAAGCCGCCGCGAGTGCCGCACCCGCCGATATGCCGACTAAAATCCCTTCCGCCTTAGCAAATTCTCTTCCGAACTTAAAAGCGTCCTCATTGGCGACGGGGACGACTTCATCATAAATCGTCGTGTCCAGAGTATCAGGGACGAATCCTGCGCCGATTCCTTGAATCTTATGTGCGCCAGCCTTGCCCGCCGATAATACAGGCGAAGTCTTCGGTTCGACGGCTACGACTTTAACGGAAGGATTCTTAGCCTTAAGGAACTTGCCTACGCCACTTAAAGTGCCGCCCGTGCCGACGCCCGCCACGAAAACTTCAACCGAGCCTTCGGTATCGTTCCAAATCTCTGGAGCGGTAGTTTTTTCGTGAGCAGTGGGATTATTCGGGTTCGTGAACTGCGACGGGATAAAAGCGTTGGGAATTTCCTTCGCAAGCTCCTCCGCCTTAGCAATCGCGCCTTTCATGCCCTTTGAACCTTCAGTAAGGACGATTTCCGCGCCGTAAGCCGCAAGAAGTTGTCGACGTTCAACGCTCATAGTCTCCGGCATGGTGAAGATTGCCCGATACCCTCTTGCCGCCGCAAAACTTGCCAATCCAATTCCCGTATTACCGCTCGTCGGCTCGATTATGACGGAATCGGCTTTAAGTTTGCCGTCTTGCTCGGCACATTCAATCATCGCCTTAGCAATCCTATCTTTGACACTGCCGGCGGGGTTGAAGTACTCAAGCTTGACTAAAAGCCGACCATTGAAGCCGATTTTAGCTGAAAAGTTCTTCGCCTCAAGCAACGGCGTATTGCCTATGAGTTCCGTGACACTATTATAAATTTTCAAGTTACAAGCCTCCTTAAATAAAATTGACGCAAGAATACAACTAATAACTTATCCTGTCAATAGTTATAAACTTTTCGTTATACGGATACGGAAGCAATGCACTGCGCAGAAAAAACTTTAATGTTGTTAATGCGACGGTTTATTTTTACGATATAATTAAAAACGATTCTTAGCAGGAAAGGAAGTAGCATTAAGAGCAACAACTTCGGCAGTCCTCCAGGCGGCAATTCGTCTTCAAGTGTCTCTTGGAGTGGCGCAACTAAGTACACTTCATCGGGCACGTATAAGAATAAGACTTACACCTCAACCACTGATGCCCAATGTGCTGTGCTGGTATCGTTGGCTTCAGGTACTGTCAACCTTGTCAATCCTACCATCACCAAAAGCGGTGGTCCGACTAATGCTGGCGACAATTACAACTTCTACGGCATTAACTCCGGAATCATGGCGATGGGCGGCGGCAAAGTCTCAATCGTCGGCGGCACGATAACCACTACTGGCGTCGGGGCTAATGCGGTCTTCTCTTATGGCGGCAATGGCGGGCAAAATGGCGTTGCTGGCGACGGCACGACCGTTTATATCGAAGACGTAACTATTAAGACTTCGGCGAGTGGTTCGGGCGGTATCATGACTACGGGCGGCGGCAAGATGATAGCGGAGGACTTGACGATAATCACAAACGGACAATCCTCCGCGCCGATAAGGACTGACCGTGGCGGCGGCTCAGTCACAGTTGACGGCGGCTCCTACACTTCAAACGGTCTCGGCTCACCGGCGATTTATTCCACCGCTGATATTTTCGTTGAGGACGCGTCTCTTACTTCCAACCTTTCCGAAGGCGTCTGCATTGAAGGTCAAAACTCCGTCGTCCTAGAAGATTGCACATTGACGGCAAGTAACACCTCGACTAATGGCAATGCTCAGTTCCTCGACGCGGTTATACTTTATCAATCAATGTCGGGCGATTCGTCAAGTGGTACAGCAACCTTTTCAATGACGGGCGGCGTCCTCAACAACACGTCGGGGCATCTCTTCCACGTCACGAACACTGCGGCGGTTATCAGCCTTAATGGCGTGACGATTAACGATAGCGGCGACGGCGTCTTGTTATCGGTCTGCGACGACGGTTGGAGCGGTGCGTCTAACGTTGCTACCCTAAACGCAAGCGGACTGACTTTGACGGGTAATATCCTCGTTGGCAGTGATTCGACCTTGACGCTTAACATCTCGAATTCGTCGACGTTCAAGGGCAACCTTTCCGGCTCCATAACAAACGCAAAAGGCAGTTCCATTTCCACGAGCTTAGGTACGGTTAATGTCTCGTTGGATTCGTCAAGCAAGTGGTATTTGACTGGCGATACTTACGTTACGTCCTTTGAGGGCACGGTGTCGAACGTCATAACCAACGGCTACACGCTCTACGAGAATGGCACGGCTTTGGACGGCACGACAACTACTGAAGATGACGATTCAAAGTCTATCACCTTGACCACGGGCAATGACACGCTAGGCAACACAATCGCTGGTGCGACGATTCAAGCACTCTCCGGCAATGATTCAATCCGCAACTACGCGGCGGCAACGGAAGTATCAATTATCGGCGGCGCAGGCAAGGATACCATTCGCAATTACGGAAACTATTCAACGATACTCGGCACGTCGGGCTATAATTATCTTTGGAACCGCGCAGATTACGTTTCAATCGTCGGCGGCACGAGCAGAGATACTATCAAGAACACGTCCAATGGCAACCGCGTCACGATACTCGGCGGCAACGGTGCTGATGACATTGACAACGACGGCAATCGCGTGACAATTTATGGCGGCAACGGTGCTGACGACATCGACAACGCGGGCGCGACGGTAAAAATCTATGGCGGCGACGGTAATGATGACATTGATAACGAAGGCTCCAACGTCACGATAAGCGGCGGCGACGGTAATGATGACATTGATAACGAAGGCTCCAACGTCACGATAAGCGGCGGCGCGGGCAATGATGACATTGATAACGAAGGCTCCAACGTTTCGATAAGCGGCGGCTCTGGCAATGACACTATCGAAAACGAAGGCTCCAACGTGACAATCAACGGCGGCGCAGGAAATGATTCAATCAGCGGTCGCTCCTATGCAGATAAGATTTACGGCGGCGCGGGCAATGATAAACTCTTCGGTAATGCTGGCGCAGATTATCTAAGCGGAGGCACGGGTGCTGATACGATTTACGGTGGTAGCGGCAAGGATACAATCTACGGCGGCGACGGCGCAGATTATCTCTCAGGCGGCAATGGAGCTGATACTCTCTCTGGCGGCGCAGGCAATGATACGCTGTACGGTGGCAATAACGCTGATACTCTCTACGGTAGCATGGGCAACGATTACTTAAGCGGCGGCTCTGGCAATGACTCACTCAACGGCGGCTCCTATGCTGACACGATTTACGGTGGCTCCGGCAAGGATACATTAATCGGCGGCAAGGGCAATGATACTCTCTGGGGTGACGCGGGCAACGATACGTTCTATTATGCTAAGGGCGACGGCAGGGATGTTATCTTTGGCTTCGAGGACGGCGACACCTTAACGCTTGATAATCTGACGTTCACCTCGTCTTATAGCACGTCGACTGGAGCATTAACTCTTACCGTCGATAGCGGAAGGATTACGCTTAAAGAATTCACCGCCACGACCTTTAACATCAACGGCGATACTTATCAGCTGAACAGTTCCAATAAACTCGTCCAAAAGACAACGTGACGTTAGCACACTGCTAATCCGAAAAATTCTCCTCCGTATTGTTGCGGGGGATTTTTTTTGTTATCATTGCAAAAAATGTATGGGAGGGCTACTCAATGGGACTGAAGACCAAAGCAATCCTGGCAGTTAATGTTATCGTTATTGTCGCGTGTGTGCTAATGGGGATTATCGGATATATTCGGGCGGAGGAAGGCTTTGCCCGAACGCTACAGATGAAAGCCGCCGCCGATGTTCAGTCGCTTACGGAGATTGTTAACAGTCGCTATTACGGCGATTGGCACGTTCAAAACGGACTGCTCTTTAAGGGCGGACAACAGATTGACGGCGTGAACGAGATTGCAGACTTCCTAAGCAACATCTGCAACGGTAAGGTCACAATCTTTAACGGAGATACTCGCGTTGCCACGACGGTTAAAGACTCGGCGGGCAATCGGCAGGTCGGCACTAAGGCTTCGGAGGCTGTCATTGATAACGTTATCACTCAAGGGAAATTTTTCGTGGGCAAGGCGTCAGTCATGGGCGAGGATCATTACGCCGCTTATCAACCGATTAAAGACACCACGGGCAAGACGATTGGAATGCTCTTCGTGGGCGTGAGTGTTCATGAAATGGACGACGTGAGGGACAATCTGATTTTGTCGATAGCGTTGGCAGTCGTGGTGATTGTTATCCTTTGCGGGCTTGCGTCCAATTACTTTATCGGCAAGATGGTCGGGCAAGTCGGAGAGGTCGTCGGGGCTGTCAAGAAAGTTTCGGCGGGCAACCTGCGCATTGATGACTTGGAGATTAAGTCACGTGACGAACTCGGCACCTTATCGGAGACTATCAACGACATGAAGTATCGCCTTAAGAATCTCATGACTAAAATCTCGGAGTGTTCGGAACGGGTCGCGGCGTCCAGTGAAGAACTTACTGCCGGCACTCAGCAGACGAACGAATCAATCACAGTCGTTGCCCAGAACATAGAAGTATTGACGCAAGGCACTGTTGACCAAGAACGGACGATTAAAACGTTGGAAGAACGAATTCAAGACATGCACGACAGAATGGACGACTTGCGCACGACTGCCACGCAAATGGAACAGATTGCCGTTGACAGTGCTAACAATGCGGCTCTCGGCAAAGAGAAGGTCGACGCGGCTGTTAATGTCATGAAGAATATCGAACAACAGGTCAGTTCCTCGGCGAAAGTCATCGGCGAACTCGGCAAACGTTCAGACGAGATTGGGCAGATTGTCGAGACGATTTCAGGCATTGCAGGTCAGACGAATCTTTTAGCCCTAAACGCGGCAATCGAGGCGGCTCGTGCTGGCGAGCAAGGTCGAGGCTTTTCAGTCGTCGCGGAGGAGGTTCGTAAGCTTGCTGAACAATCGAGCGAGGCGGCGGGTAACATTGCAAGACTTATCGCCACGATTCAAAAGGATACAGCCTCCGCCGTCGAGTCAATCGAGTTGGGCAATCAAAGCGTCAAGGAAGGTACGCAATCGGTTGCTCAGACGGGCGCGGCTTTCCGTGACATTGAGACGCAAGCGGCGAAGCTTACAGAGAACGTCAACCGGAGCTTGAAAGATATTATCGCCGTGGACGCGAGCAATAAAGAGATATTAACGGCGGTCGAGCACGTCAAGGCGATTGCAAACCGTTCGAGCGAGAATGCAAACTCGGTAAGCGCGGCTACCCAAGAACAGTCCGCCGCTATGCAAGAAGTTGCCGACGCCAGCAAGACTTTATCGGAGCTTGCTAATGAGATGCGCGGCGAAGTTGCCCAATTCAAGTTGTAAGGAGAAAAGCCTTTGGACATTGCAATTAAAGCGGAGCACCTCACGAAAATTTATCGGATTTACGAACGGGAGATTGACCGGCTCAAGGAGACATTCCACCCGTTCCATAAACGCTACAGCAGAGACTTCTACGCCCTGGACGATGTGTCCTTCGAGATAAGACGCGGTGAAAATGTTGGACTGGTTGGCAAGAACGGTGCGGGCAAGTCCACGCTGTTAAAAATCATTACGGGCGTTCTCACTCCCACGAGCGGCACTTTGCAAGTCAACGGGCGTATCGCGTCGCTTTTGGAATTGGGCGCAGGTTTCAATCCCGATATGACCGGCGTCGAGAACATTTACATGAACGGGCTTTTAATCGGGCACAGCCGCTCCGTCATGGACGCAAAGCTTGATGACATTATCGCGTTCGCGGACATTGGCGAGTTCATTAATCAGCCCGTCAAAACGTATTCGTCGGGAATGTTCGCCCGCTTAGCGTTCGCAGTCAATGCCTTCGTCGAACCAGATATTTTGATTGTCGACGAGGCTTTGAGCGTGGGCGATGCTTTTTTCCAAAGTAAATGCATGGATAAGATGCGTTCGATGATTCAAGGCGGCGTTACGGTTATCTTTGTCAGCCACGATACCTTTGCCGTTAAGAATCTTTGCGAACGCGCTTTTCTCATGAAGTCGGGGAAAGTTTTAATGGACGCCTCCGCCAAAGAAGTCGTCGAAGTCTATCGCAATATGCTGGTTGAATCACGCGGAGAACTCACTGACGCCCAAGCCGAATTCCAAAACCATCTCGCGGACAATCTGCGCGGAAAACAAACTTCCAATGAAAACATTTCCGCCGAATCACTCGAACGTGGCAAAGAGACTTTCTTTAAGCGTGCAACCTATCAACGCGGCGGCGACGGTCGGGCAGTCTTTGATAACGTTCAGCTCCTAGACTTAAGCGGCAATCTTATCAATGAAGTTATCTTCGGGCAATCGGTTATCCTGCGTATGGTCGTCCGCTTTAAAAGTGATGTTGCGTTCCTCGGCATGGGTTATCATATCCGAAACGCCACTGGGATTGATTTGGTTTATACCGACTCGCGCTTTAATGATACCAAGGCGATTGTCGACGCGAAGGCTGGCGAAGTCTACGTTATCGATTGGCAATTCAAAGTCGAGCTTAGGCAGGAGCTTTACGATATTGCTTGCGTAATCTCTTCTCCCGTCGACGAGACGTTAAGTGCGGTGGAGCTTTGTGACTTCGTGCCGTGTGCAGTTCAATTTAACGTCGTCAGCCCGAATGCTTATCTGAGTTTGTCTGGAGGCTATGTTCATTGGCATAATGACTTGAAAATTTGTCGGGTTGGTTTATAATGGTCTGAATAAAACATGGAGGCGAAATTTTTGTGGAGACTTCGGAAGTTCAAAAGTTCAACATTAAAAACTTGCTCTCGACAAAGGGCGCGGCGGCAATTATCGCCTCAACGGTGGCTATAGTCGGCGTCGGAGCTTTGGGAGTGTCTAGTTCGATTGCTGACGGCAATAAAATCGTTCTCGGCGTGCGGGCGGAAGGTCAACCTATCGGCGGACTCGATAAAGTCACTGCGGAAAAGTTTTTTACGAACATTGCCGCTAAAAGGATTCACGAGCTTAAATTCCGCTACGAGGGCGAAGAATTCATCATCACGCCCGAAGATATTAATCTGACTGCGCAAGTCGATAAGGCGACGCAAGAAGCTTTTGCTTATGGGCGCGGCGGTTCGACAATCGGCAACTTCAACGAGCAGATTAAATGCTTGCTCAATGGACGCACTGTCAACCTTGCCGCCCAATACGATTCCGCGCTCCTTGACGAAAAACTTAACGCCATCGCCGCGAAGGTCAATCGCGACCCTGTCAATGCTATTGTCGAATTCAAATCGGACGGCTCAATTAATAAAATCCCCGGCGTCATTGGCAAGAAGCTTAATACTCAAGAACTTGCCGCGAACTTGAAAGCACCGCTAACGACGTTGAATTTGCCTAGCGGAGTGATTGACCTCGTGCCAGAAGAAATTCAGCCATTCATAACGACAGAGGACATTGCAAGCATTGATTCAGTCCTTGGCTCTTTCAGCACTTATTATTATCCTGGCGACAGAGGCGATAACATTTGGCTTGCGGCGAATTCTATATCAAATAAAATCGTCAAGCCGTCGTGGACGTTTTCATTTAATGATACCGTCGGCGAACGCACTTGGGATGCGGGCTACAAGGTTGCGGGCGTGATTATCAATGGGCGACCTGCCGAGGATTACGGTGGCGGAGTCTGTCAAGTTAGCTCGACGCTTTATAACGCCGTGTTGCTTGCCGGACTTACTCCCACTGAACGCACGCCGCATTTCTTCCAATCAACATACATTGCCCCCGGTCGTGACGCAACTGTTGCCGACGGACAGATTGATTTTAAGTTCCGCAATGACTTCCCGCACAACGTTTATCTAATCGCGGAGGCTTACGGCTCAACCTTAAGCGTCTACGTCTTGGGCACGAAAGCTGACCTCGGCGGCGCGGATATTGCTATCGAACGCGAAGGCTCGGATATGACGCCTTCAATCTATCGCGTGTGGTACAGCGGCAATGAAGTCATTAAAAGCGAGTTCCTGCACACCGACGTTTACGAGACGCCTAAGCCTAGAGAGGAACCGCGTCAAGCTTAAAGTGGAGTGATTAAATTGAATAAGACAGTTGCCGTAGCGATGAGCGGAGGAGTTGACAGCTCATTGACTGCGGCTCTTTTGTTAGAAAGAGGCTTTGATGTTATCGGGGTGACAATGCTCCTTGATGATGATAAGAACATCTCCGACGCTTGCAAAGTCGCTGAGCATTTGGGGATAAGTCATCACGTCGCGGACTTCAGGAAAGTTTTTCGTGCTGAGGTCGAGAATTATTTTGTAGCGGAGTATCTGCGCGGGCGGACGCCTAATCCTTGCGTGCGTTGTAATCGGGCGATAAAGTTCGGCGCACTGTTCGACTTCGCAAGCGATTTAGGTGCTGACTTCTTATCAACGGGTCATTATGCGCGGATTCAATTCGAGGACGGACGCTTCAAACTAAAAAGAGCCGTCGACATTAAAAAAGACCAGTCATATGTGCTTTACAACCTAACGGCAGATAAACTTTCGCGGATTATTTTGCCGCTAGGAGAGTTCACCAAGACTGATACGCGCCGCCTTGCCGAGGAATTGAGTTTGCCGGTTGCAGATAAGCCTGACAGCCAAGAGATTTGTTTTGTGCCTGATGACGACTATAAAAAGTTTATCGCGAGCCGTGAACCTTCCGCGCAGGCATTGCAATCGGGCGAGATTGTAGACTCCAGCGGAAAAGTCTTAGGACAGCACAGCGGCGTTGCCAACTACACAATCGGACAGCGTAAGGGTCTAGGCATTGCCGCGCCACAACCGCTTTATGTCACGCGCCTCGACGTTGCTAAGCGTCAAGTCATCGTCGACACGGGCGATAAACTCTTTGCCCAGGTGTTGACGGCTCGTGATGTTCATTGGATTTATAAGCCGACACTGCCGACGACTTTGCAAGCTAAGATTCGTTATGGTTCGCGTGTAGCAGTTTGCACTGTTGCCGAGGCAGAAAATCTTTTGCGTGTGATCTTCGCCGAGCCTCAACGCGCCATAACGTCGGGGCAATCGATTGTCTTCTACGACGGCGATGAAGTTTTAGGCGGAGCCGTCATTGATTGATTTAACTGCGCGGGAATTTTTTTCGATAAACTTTCGAGAGAGGTGAGGCATAATGGCAAACAATGCAAACGTAATGATGATAGCTCCGAATCAACCGGTCTCGTCGCCGCGAAAAATTGCAAACACATCGCAGAGCACGCAGCCGAGATATAGACAATCGACACGGGCAGGCAAAAGAAATTTCAACGCAACGTTCGATAAGGTCAATGCCAAGCTCGACGAGGTTAAGCAAAGCCTTCAAGACTTGCAAGACATTGAACAAGCCGTTGCGCAAGTCGAACCCGACGCAAAAGATTTTGATACGGAAGCTAAGCAGCCAAAAGCTCAAGGGAAGAGCGACACTCCGCAGGACGCACCTAAGCAGGACAAAATAATTTCCTCCGACGACAAGCCGAAGGATACAAAGCCCGTGCAAGAAGAGCCGTCTGCGGATATTTCTTTTGTCGAAGAAAAAACCTCCGAGGAGGTCGACAATCAACCGGCACAGTTCCTTTTCTTCGGCATGAATTCGGAAGCACTCTTGATAACAAAGACGGTTACACCTTCCGCCCCTCCGAAGGTTGAAGGTGTCAAGGAAGTCTCTAACGCGCCGAACTTAATGACACTCATGCCGCAAAGGGGCAACGATAACGCGCAGTCAATGCTTAACATGTTAGGCGGGTGGCGAGCAATAGAAGTTCAGCCGGCGCAAGCTCAGACGATTCAGCCGACTATGACGACTAATCAGCAAGCTCAGCCCGTTCAGTCGACTATGACACCTAATCCGCAATCTCAGCCGATTCAACCGACTATGACACCTAATCAGCAAGCTCAGACGATTCAGCCGACTATGACACCTAATCAGCAAGCTCAGACGATTCAGCCGACTATGACGACTAATCAGCAAGCTCAGCCGATTCAACCGACTATGACGCCTAATCAGCAAGCTCAGCCCGTTCAAACGACTATGACGCTTAATCAGCAAGCTCAGCCTGTTCAGCCGACTATGACACCTAACCAGCAAGCTCAGTCGATTCAGCCGACTATGACGCCTAATCAGCAAGCTCAGCCGATTCAGCCGACTATGACACCTAATCAGCAAGCTCAGACGATTCAGCCGACTATGACACCTAATCAGCAAGCTCAGACTGTTCAGCCGACTATGACATCTAATCCGCAAGCTCAGACGATTCAGCCGTTGATGACACCTAATCAGCAAGCTCAGCCGATTCAACCGATTATGACGACTAATCAGCAAGCTCAGCCGATTCAAACGACTATGACGCCTAATCAGCAAGCTCAGACTGTTCAGCCGACTATGACGCCTAATCAGCAAGCTCAGCCCCTTCAAACGACTATGACGCTTAATCAGCAAGCTCAGACGATTCAACCGACTATGACGCTTAATCAGCAAGCTCAGCCTGTTCAAACGACTATAACACCTAATCAGCAAGCTCAGCCTGTTCAAACGACTATAACACCTAATCAGCAAGCTCAGCCTGTTCAAACGACTATAACACCTAATCAGCAAGCTCAGACTGTTCAGCCGACTATGACGCCTAATCCGCAAGCTCAGCCGATTCAACCGACTATGACACCTAATCAGCAAGCTCAGACTTTTCAGCCGACTATGACGCCTAATCAGCAAGCTCAGCCGATTCAAACGACTATGACGACTAATCAGCAAGCTCAG
>JAFWCT010000093.1 GCA_017534385.1 Selenomonadaceae bacterium | reverse complement strand
TCCGCGACGGCAAAACTAAATTGCTGGTGTCGACGACGGTTATTGAAGTTGGCGTCGATGTGCCGAATGCAAGCGTTATGGTCGTCGAACACGCGGAACGCTTCGGATTGGCGCAACTTCATCAACTGCGCGGGCGCGTCGGTCGTGGTGCGGCGAAGTCTTACTGCATTTTGATTTCCGATAGCAAAGCGAACGTTGCCAAGGCTCGACTTGAAATTTTGGAGACGACGCAGGACGGTTTTAAGCTTGCCGAAGAGGATTTGAAGCTTAGAGGGCCTGGTCAATTCTTCGGCGAGGCTCAACACGGTTTGCCCGATTTGAAAATTGCTGACGTGTTCCGCGACTTGGATATTTTGATTCAAGCCCGCGATGCCGCCGAGAAATTCATAACCGACGACGATAATTTAAAATACTTCGCGAGCCTACGTGAAAATCTTGCCCTTGCTTACGGCGACAAGTTCAATCAAATCACTGCCAACTAAAAAAGTCCCCGATGATGAGTCGGGGATTTTTTTGGTCTAAAATGAGCAATGGCATTAACTTAAGCGACACAGGTTTTTGGTTGTTAAATTTCGGATTAAGCGTCGCTCTTGTGTGGGAGCCACTCAACTTGTATTTTAATCTCTTCATCCGCTTTTACGTTCATTTTATAAACATAAGGTTTGCTATACCAAGTAGGCGTGAGGTTATTTAATATCGTTTCTTCATTGACTATTAGCTTGGTGTAATCAATCCAGTAAGGAATGAGCTTAGATTTATCCTTCGGGTCGGGAACCCACATCCCACTTAAAACTAAAAAAATTTGTCCGTCAACAGTAGCTTTAGCGACTAATTCCAACTTATCAACATGAGAGAGAAAGGTATAACTCTTACCTCTATTTGGAATCCAATTGACCTGAATCATCCTTGCTTTTTCGTCGGAGAAGGAAATGATTTTGAAGTCACCTTCTGTCGACTGCGGTTGGATGGCTATTCTGGATGTGATGTAAGGTTTTAATTTATCGGATATCTGTATATTCTTATGAATCGTCGTGAAGTCTTGCTTAAGAAAACGTTTCAAATCTTGATATTGCGAATGATTGCGTTGACTTATTTCCACGTCTTCCAAAACTCGCGTGACACCAACAACACTGATAACATAATTAATAATATTATTATCTATTGCGTAATGATAAAGTTCCTCGTCGAAATAAGCAGTGAATAATCCGTAAGTTCTGCTAGAATTGAACATAGCCTTCAAGCCAGCCGGCAGAAAGTAGTAGGGAATAGCCGGATTGTTCTTATCTTCAGCGAGTATCTTCTGGGCTTGTAAGTCACGCGGCAATAAATGATACACCCCCCCCCCCGGTCAACCTTATCAGTTATTAGGCGACGCGGGAAACGTTTATTAATCTCCTTGGCATATTCGATTGTTTCGGGCGCAATGGAGCGTTTGCTGTTAAAAGGAAATGTCAGCAAGTCTGGTTCATAACGCACAAAGAGCAAAGCCATCAATAAATTTGCGTCAGGACATTCAGGCGTTTCAATTTGCACAGTTCTAATTTCAGGGTCAAGTGCGGTTGAAAGTACTATTTCGTTCCCGAAGTACTTTCCGAGTGAAAATTTCCCGAAATGATGTCTGCAACGAGTTTCCAGATACATATATTGCGCAATCCACAATGAATCCTCATCTTCAATTTTATATTTGTCTCGAATGGCACTAAAAGCTGATTCCAAAATTTTTTCTCTGGAGCGGGCTATTTCTTGCGACAAAGGACGAGAATACGAATCTATTCGTATCTCAGATTGCCAGAATCTTTCTAATGAGCCAAAATGGAGCCAATGATCTCGAATAGATTCTCCGCCATATCCGCTAAGAGAATAAGTTTTGTCAATGCTCTTTTTTAATTTACATATCGCCAAAGAATTATGAACAGTTTGTCGGATATAAAAATCCATATTAAAAATGTCATTAATGCTGTAATTACAAAAGGCTTGTTGCGCAGAGAAATCTTGATTCAACTTAAAATTATAGTGCTCAGCAATTTGGGAGGCAATTGCGTAATCTTCCTTGTAAGTATGAGACTCAAGTTTAAGGGAAAAGAATCTTATTTTGCTTAAATCTGTTCCCGAATGAAGCAAAGGAATTAAAGACATTCGGGAATCAAAGCCGCCTGACAAATCGGCTGTAAGGAAATTTGTATTTTGTGCTAAGTCGTGCAGAACGCCGCCCCAGAACTCAACCCAGTTATCTAAAGCTTTGATACCTTCTTCTGAATCCAAGGCGACAGTGTGTTCTCGATAATTGATAAGCTCAAGCTCAAGTTGTTTTTTCCCTATGTCAATGTGAATAATGGCATTTCTTTCGACGAGCTGAATTTCATTGATGGCACTCTCTAAATGCGCCTTACTTGCAAGAGACTCAGTCAACAGATGATGACAATAGTCGCGGTTGACTGTCAGAGGATATTTAAACTTAACGTGGTCGACTAGGCGGAAGAACGAATTACTAAGCGCAAAGTAATCGCCATGCCGGAAAAGATAAATGCCCCACGAGCCGTTTAAATCCTGCTTAATCGTTATCTCGCCGTCTTTGACTCCGACATAGACATAACAGCCGCGCCCGTCTAAGCCGTCAATAGCCTCTGCCGTCAAGTTGTCGTCCTCATAAATGCCGCTTTGTTGAATCGAATAGCCATAAAGCTTCGGACGCACCTGCAAAAGATTGTCAGACGTAATCAAGAAGAATTCCTTTTCCACGTCGAAATAATTGATACTATTCTTTTCAAGCTCAGCAATCTGCGCCAACAACTTTTTATGTTCGTCAGCGTTTATCATATACATCATCCCTTCTTGCACTGCTAAATTTCGGGCGGGTCATCAAAGCCGATAATCCACGTGGCGATAAAGCCGACAATGTAAGCCGTGATTAAATCGTTAAGTCTCTGCCAGTCGTCAATCGCAACGTCAAGTATGCTAACTTCTTCATTCTCAAATATACCGACTAACGACGCGCACCCGACGTTATTGACACTCTTTGTAGATAAAAATTCAGCCCCTGCGCCTTGCCGACGTGGGGGGCTTTTGTTGTACGCATAAAACTTTCGGGAAAGGCACAAAAATCCTTTCCATTAAAATTATCCTAGATTTATAACGGAACCAGTAGAAATTCTGTCGATTGAGTTGTTCACGATCACTTCGCCAGAACAATGACACGGCAGAATTTTTTTTACACCCAAAAGCCTCAGCTCGTCGAGAGTGCGGGCAATTCTATCGTGTGTCGCGCTGGACAAGTGCAAGCCGCCAATCACGCTGACTATCGGGCGGGCAAGTCTCTCGCGCATGTCAGCAACGATATTCAAAACGCCAACATGCGCACAAGCTGTCACAACCGCTAGCCCGTCGCCTTCGCGCAAGACTAAAACTATCTCGTCGCTGAAGTCGTCGGGAGTCTTATTATCGCCGCGCAGAAACTTTTTTGGTATCGTCTCGAAGTCGTAACGCCGCTTGAAGTTCCCGACTAGCCAAGCCGTGTCGTCAAGGGCAATCTCGTCGCGGCAAATCCTGTGCTCAATGCCGCGTGCCGTCAAAAGTTTTTTGTCAAAGCCACAGCCGCGATAGCTATCCAAAGAGAACTTCGGCTCCCAAAAGTTTTCGCCGGTGTAAAGAGCTTCAATCGTCGCAACGTCCAAAAGTTTAGGGAAGCCGCCCGCGTGATCGTAGTGCGAATGACTTAGCACAGCGAACTTTATCCCGCGCAGGTCAACGCCCAGAAGTTTAGCGTTATCGAACGCCGCGCCCGTGTGCCCGCAGTCAAAGATAAATCGTGTCTGTGAAGTCTCGACCAAAAAGCTAAGTCCGTGCTCCGCGACAAGCCTTGAGCCTTCGGGCTTGGTGTTCTCAATTAGAATTGTCAGCCTTGCCAATGATAAAGCTCATCTCCGTTTCAAACTTCTCGCCAACCGCAAGCTTGATGATGCCTTCCTTGTCCTTAAGCTCGCCGTTGAAGTCTTGGTAATCGGCATGCCCATGCCAAGGCTCAATGCAGATAAACGGAGCACCGCCCTTGCTCGGCGTCCAAAAACCCCAATACGGGAAACCCTTTGCGCGGATGGTAATCGACTTTGAAGACTTGCGCGAACAAACGGACACTTCGTCTGACTTCAAATCATCAAAGACAAGCGCATCGTCTTTGAACAAGTCGTAAGTCAAAGCAAGCTCCGTGCCGTCAAGCGTCGGGATTCTGTCATGGGAAAGGGTGCCTCGGCTCGTAAGCAAAATGCGCGATGACTTCTCCGCCCGATTGAACTTAAGATAGCAATCCTCGAAGCTTTCGCGGTAGTTAATCGGGCAACTAAGCGCGGGGTGTGCGCCGATTGAAAAGTAAATGTCCTTGTCGTCGACGTTGATAACCTTCCAGCCGACCTTGACTTCATTGCCAATGAGCTTGAAGGAAATCTCCAGGCGGAACTCATAAGGATAAACCTTGAACGTTGCGGCGTTGGACTCAAGCGCGAAGGTCAAAGCATTGTCTGTGGCATCGACAAGCCAAAAGTCAGTCGTGCGTGCAAAGCCGTGCCCCGGCAGTGTGAACTCTCTGCCCTCGGCGCGATACTTGTTGCCATTGACCTTGCCGACAATCGGGAAGAGCACGGGCGAAGAGAACTTCCACCAGGTCGGGTCGCCGTCAAAGAGATACTCCGTGCCGTCAGCAAGCTCGGTTATCGACTTAAGCTCCGCGCCGCGTTCGGCAACTGTAATCTTAAGCAAATCGTTTTTAAGTGTGTACATACTGATTCCCCTTTGCAAAATGTTTATCGACTGTGCCGCGTAATCTCGACGAGACCCAGCGGCGTCATGTCCACGATTTTAGTTTTGTTGCCGTCAAGGGCGGCTCGTTCCCTAAGGAAGTTCATCAAAGTATTCTTATGGGCGGTACTGTCCATGTCAATGAAGTCAACGACGATAATCCCGCCGAGGTCGCGCAGTCGCAGTTGCTTAAGGATAAGTTCCGCCGCCTCAAGGTTAGTCTTTAGAATCGTTTCTTCAAAGTCGTCGCGCCCGATGAATTTGCCAGTGTTCACGTCGATTGCCGTCAATGCTTCCGTCTTGTCGATGACGATTTGTCCGCCACTCGGCAAGGAAAGTTCACGCTGATTAATCTTGGCAAGCTCCTCTGATACGCCGAACGCCTCGAATATCTGCGCGGAGCCGTCATAGAGTTTCACGTTGCTGACCAGACTGACAAGCCGCCGATAAAGTTTCACGTTGTCAACGATAAGTTCATTGCCCGCCGCGTACTCGTTGCGCAGGAGCTTATCAATCAAGTCGTCGCTATGAAGGAGGGCGGGCGGTTTACGTTTGGAATTGCGTTCGACAATCTTTGACCAGAGTGCTTGAAGGTTGGCAAGGTCGCCAAGCAAGTCTTCTTCGGAGCAACCTTGAGCCGCCGTGCGAAGGATTAAGCCGGACTCCTTCGGGCGAATCTTCCTTGCCAGCTGATGAAGTCGTTGACGTTCGTCGCCGCCAATTTTATTTGACACGCCGATATAACCGAGCGTCGGCAGGAAAATCATAAGCCGTCCCGCCAGACTTATGTTAAGCGTGGCACGTGCTCCCTTAGTCAAGCCCTCGTCCTTGTCGATTTGGATTAGGACGCTTTGCCCCACGGAAAGTCTTTGCTTGCGATTGAACTGCAGGAAAACATTTCTATCGCGCCCGATGTCCACGAACGCCGCTTGCATTCCCGGCAGAAAATTTTTCACGCGCCCCTTGTAGATGTTGCCGACAAGTTGCGGCTTTGTGTCCTGTGCTGAATAAATCGCGCTGACCTCGTCGCCTTGAATCACGACCGCGAGTGTGGTGCCGCGCCTTTGACTTATGATTATCTTCCTCATTGAATCACCGACGACATTTTACCGCAAGGCGTAGCATGTTGCAAAGGAAATTTTTAAGCTTGACAAGCCGTCGTATAATTGAGGCAGGATTGACAACTAAATATCGGGGAGCTTGCAGACAAAGTAAGTTGTGGACAGGCTGAGAGGAAGTTAGGCACTTCGACCCGCGAACCTGATTCGGATAATGCCGACGTAGGAAGAACGATTGACAAAACGAGGAGACCTCCGAATCGGGGGTCTTCTCTTTTTTGATTAAGGAGCTGATTTGATGAACGAGACGAAACGATTGACGTTGGCGGCGATACTTACGGCTGTGGCTGTGGTCGGGAGTATTCTATCATTCCCGATGTTGGGCAGTCGCTGTGCGCCGGTTCAACATATGGTCAACGTCTTCTGCGCAGTGCTTTTGGGTTGGCGATATGGCGTAGGCTCTGCATTCGTGGCGAGTGTGCTTAGGAATCTGTTCGGGCTGGGAAGTCTGCTTGCATTCCCCGGTAGCATGTGCGGAGCATTCCTAAGCGGCGTCGTCTATTCGCGGACGAGAAACATTTGGCTGACAGTCGCGGCTGAGGCATTGGGCACGGGGATAATCGGTGGGCTTGCGGCTTACCCGATAGCAATCCTATTCATGGGCAAGGAGGCGGGCGACGTGGCGTTTTATGTCTACGTTGTACCGTTCCTAATCTCGACGGTGTGTGGCTCGGTGATTGCGGGGCTTGTCGTCCGTAGGTTTAGAAAATATTTGGAAGGGTGATTAAACATGGCAACACAAATGCAAAAGGCTCGTGAGGGCAAGATAACCGAGGCAATGAAACTGGTTGCTGAGCAGGAAAAACTTTCGGCGGAGGAGATTCGCTCTGGCGTGGCGCAAGGAGTCATTGCAATCTGCGCGAACGTCAATCACGCGTCTTTGAAGCCTTGCGGCGTGGGTGCAGGCTTGCGGACGAAAGTCAACGCCAATATCGGCACGTCAAGCACATTCCCCGACATTGAACCCGAACTCCTCAAGCTTGATGAGGCTGTACGTTGCGGCGCGGATTCAGTCATGGACTTAAGCACGGGCAATAACATTGACCTTTCGCGCAAAAAAATAATCGACCACTCGCCGATAATGGTCGGAACGGTTCCGATTTATCAGGCGACGGTCGAGGCGATTAAAGCTCACGGCGCGATTGTCTCTATGACTGAAGAGGATTTGCTCCGCACGATTGAAACTCAAGCTAAAGACGGCGCGGACTTCATGACGCTTCATTGTGGCGTGACACGTTCGGCGATTGATAAGCTCCGCACGCAACGCAGGGAAATGGATATTGTCAGTCGCGGCGGAAGTTTCATTGCGGGTTGGATTCTTCATAACGAACGCGAAAATCCTCTTTACGAACGCTACGACGACATCTTGGACATCTGCGCGAAATACGACGTGACGATTAGTCTTGGGGACGGCATGCGCCCTGGCTGTATTGCCGACGCTACAGACCGTGCACAACTGACGGAGCTTATAACGTTAGGCGACCTCGTCGACCGTGCATGGCGTCGCGGAGTGCAAGTCATGGTTGAGGGACCCGGACACGTGCCTTACGACCAAATCGAAGCCAACATGAAGCTTGAGAAACGTCTTTGCCGCAATGCCCCGTTCTATGTGCTCGGACCTTTAGTTACGGACGTTGCGCCCGGCTACGACCATATCACTGCGGCGATTGGCGGGACGCTCGCGGCGATTAGTGGTGCGGATTTCCTCTGCTACGTGACGCCCGCCGAACATCTTTGTTTGCCGACGATTGAGGACGTGCACGACGGAGTTATTGTCAGTCGGATTGCCGCTCATGCTGCCGATTTGGTTAAAGGCGTCAAGGGTGCTCGCGATTGGGATTTAAAAATGGCTCGCGCTCGCAAAGTCCTTGACTGGCAAGAGCAACTTAGCCTCGCGATTGACCCTGATTTGGCAAGAAAGAAACGCGGCGCACGTAACAAAGTCGGAGAGACGGCTTGCAGTATGTGCGGCGACTATTGCGCGGTTAAAATCGTCGGGAAATACTTTGACTCACCTGTCTTTCCTTGCGTTGATTAAAAGCCTCGCGCAGAACGACTTTACTTGACGCCGTAATATTTCAATAGAGCTTGCGTGCCCAAATCACCTTCGCCAGCCGCCTCAAGCTTGCGGACTTCGTGAAGAACCATAGCCAGTATCGGTAGCGATGCGCCATAAGCCGTAGCAGTTTCCGTGCCGATTGCTAAATCCTTGCCGAAGTGCTTGAGCATGAAACCCGGATTAAAGTCGCCGTCGAGACCTTTGCGAGCGACGCCAGTCATTTGAAAGGAGCCAGCCGCGCCCGTCGCGATAGCCGAGTAAACCTTCTCCACGTCCAGCCCCGACGCTTTGGCATAAGCAAAAGCCTCACACACTCCCGCCAACGTTCCGGCGATTGCGATTTGATTGCAAGCCTTAGTCTTCTGACCTGCGCCCGCAGAGCCTTCGTAAACAATGTTCTTGCCCATTGCCGCGAAGACTGGTTGCAGTGCGTTGAAGTCGTCCTCTGCGCCGCCAACTAAGATTGTCAACGTGGCATTGCGTGCACCGACATCGCCGCCAGTTACTGGAGCGTCCACCGCGTGCAGACCTTTGGCTTGAGCCGCTACGAAGATTTTCTCAGCTAGAATCGGTGAGGAAGTCGTCATGTCCACGAGATAAGCTCCAGCCTTAGCCGACTCAATGATACCGCCCGCGCCCAGATAAACTTGCTCAACGTCCTTGGGATAGCCGACGATAGTTATCACAACGTCTTGACCAGTTGCGCATTCGCTGATAGTGTCACACCACTTCGCGCCGCGTTCGATAAGGGCTTGCGCCTTTGATTTCGTGCGATTGTATACGCTAACAGAAAAGCCCGCGTCCATGAGGTGCCCAGCCATAGCCGCGCCCATGATACCAGTCCCGATGAAGCCGACCTTCTTTAATGCAATCATCTATGAATCACCTCTTTCACGCGGCGAAGTATATCACGCTGTTTTCAGCTTTTCAATAGGATTATTGACAGGAAAAGAATCAGCAAGTAAAATTGGCGGCGAATGGAGGCGGTCAAGCTTGAAATATAAACGTGTGATTCTGAAGTTGAGCGGCGAAGCTCTTGCTGGGGAAAAAAGTTTCGGCATCTACCCTCCAATAGTCGAGAGCATGGCTCAGCAGATTAAACGGGTTCACGAGGCTGGCTTGGAAGTTGCAATCGTCGTAGGCGGCGGAAATATCTGGCGCGGCTTGAGTGGTGCGGCTAAGGGCATGGACAGAGCCTCGGCTGACTATATGGGAATGCTCGCAACAGTCATGAACGCAATCGCTTTGCAAGACGCCCTTGAACAGCTGAAAGTTTTTACCCGCGTGCAGACGGCAATCGAAATGCGCGAAGTCGCCGAGCTTTACATAAGGCGGCGGGCAGTTCGTCACTTGGAAAAAGGACGCGTTGTTATCTTCGGAGCAGGCACTGGCAATCCTTACTTCTCGACGGACACGACAGCGGCACTTAGGGCGGCAGAGATTGAAGCCGACGTTATCTTGATGGCTAAGCGCGGAGCCGACGGCGTCTATGACTGCGACCCCAATCGTTTTCCCGACGCTAAGAAGTTCGACGCGATAAGCTACATTGACATATTGAACCTCGGCTTGCACGTCATGGACTCGACCGCGACAAGTCTTTGCATGGATAATCACATTCCGCTTGTCGTCTTTAATATCGACGACCACGAAAACATTTACCGCGCCGCAATCGGCGAAACTATCGGCACGACTGTAGGTTAAGGAGGAATTCAAATGACTAAGGACGTTATTAAATCGGCGGAGGACAGACTCGGCAAGACTCTCGACGGCTTGAAGAAAGATTACGGCACACTCCGCGCAGGTAGGGCGGCTCCGAGCTTGCTTGATAAAGTTCTGGTTGATTATTACGGAACCTCGACGCCCGTTAATCAGATTGCGAACGTCACTGTTCCCGAACCGCGTATGATTATGATTAAGCCTTATGACAGAAACTCGCTTAAGGACATCGAAAAAGCCATTCAAAAGAGCGACCTCGGCTTGACGCCCAACAACGACGGAACGACTATCCGCTTGCAAATCCCTCAACCGACGCAGGAACGCCGCAAGGAACTTGTCAAAGTCGTAAGCAAGAAGGCGGAGGAAGCTAAGGTTGCAATGCGCAATATTCGCCGCGACGCCAACGAGTCAATCAAGAAATTGGAAAAGGGTAAGCAGATAACTGAGGACGACCGCAAGGACGCTCAAGAGGAAATGCAGAAGCTCCTCGACAAATACATTAAGCTTGTCGACGGCGCAAGGGCAACTAAAGAAAAGGAAGTCATGGAAGTCTGATTATGTGGGAAAGCGATGCCGGCTTGCTTGCGCGAGTCGATAAAGATAAAATGCCGCGGCATGTGGCAATCATAATGGACGGCAACGGACGTTGGGCAAATTGTCGCGGGCTTCTTCGGAACGCGGGACATACCGCCGGCGTCAAGACACTCAAAAGCATTTTAAAAACGGCAGTCAACCTCAAGCTTGAGGCTTTGACTGTTTACGCCTTTTCAACAGAGAATTGGAAACGACCTCCCAGCGAGGTTGATTTTTTAATGCACCTGTTCTCGGAGTATCTGGAGCGCGAGAAACTCGAAATGCACGCCAATAACGTCCGCATAAAATTTCTTGGACGCACGGAGGACTTCGCGCCTTCCCTGCAAAAGTTGATACGCGATTCCGTAGAGCTGATGAAGAACAATACGGGCGTCAAGTTCAACGTGGCGGCGGATTATGGCGGGCAAGATGAAATCATTCGTGCGGCGCAAAAGTTATCGCGGCGTGTGGAGCGTGGAGAGTTGTCGCCCGAAGATATTTCCGCAAAACTTTTTGAAGACGAGCTAGACACTGCAGGACAACCGCCCGTTGATTTGATGATTAGGACGAGCGGTGAGCAACGTGTCAGCAATTTTTTATTGTGGCAAGCGGCTTATGCGGAGTTTTGGTTCACCGATACGCCGTGGCCGGAATTCACGCCCGAAGAGTTCATAGACGCCTTGATTGACTTCGGCAAACGTTCTCGACGCTTCGGAGCATTGAACAACTAAATTAAATGAGGAAGTGACGCCTTGCTTTTAAGAATTATCACGGGGATTATCGGAATTGCAATCGCGGCGTTCGTGATTCAATACGGCGGCGCACCGTTCGCGGGGTTCGCAATATTTTTATCATTACTTGCTTGGCATGAATATTCCAGCGCGTTCAGGCGGGCGGGCGTCATCACGACTTACATTTTCGGCGCGTTGGCTTTGATACTGCTTCTATGTTGTGCGTGGCTCGGCAACGTCGAAGAACTCCTTGCAGTCCTTACCGTAAGCATGATGTTAATCTTCCTGCTGACGGTCATCCTGCGCGGGAGCACTCGTCCAACCGATGCTTGCGTATCTGTGGCGGGCATAATGTATATCGGGCTACCGTTCGCGCATTTAATCTTCTTGCGTTTCCTAGCCGACGAACCTCAACCTGGCGAACCGATAACGACAGTCCAGGAGCTTGCCACGAACAATGCAACGCTCCTCGACAAGCTCGACCTCGGAAAGTTCCTAGACTTCCTGCCGACGTTCGACCTTAGCTTAAATATCAGCGTCGACGCGGGCTGTGCATTAGTCTGGGTACTGTTCGCGTGCACGTGGGCTAGTGATACCTTTGCTTACTTCGTCGGCTCGGCGATTGGTTCGCATAAGCTTGCCTCGTCGATTAGCCCGAATAAAACTGTGGAGGGCTTCCTTGGCTCAATCGTCGGCACAATCTTAACGGCAGTCGTCGTCGGGACAATTATCTTTGGCTTGCCGCTGATTAAAATGGCGGTGGCAGGTTTCGTCCTTGCAATCGTGGCGACGCTCGGTGATTTGGTTGAGTCAGTCTTGAAACGTTTCGCGGGCATAAAAGATTCGGGATTCTTCTTGCCGGGGCACGGCGGAGCACTCGACCGCTTTGACAGCATATTATTCACCGCGCCCGCCTTTTACTATTTTGTTATCTTATCGGGGATAGCGTGATGAAGAAGATTGCAATACTCGGTTCAACAGGCTCAATCGGCACGCAAGCTCTTGATGTCGTCCGCCACTTGCCGGAAGAGTTTTCCGTCGAGGTCTTAGCGGCTAATTCAAACGTCGAACTGTTCGCTAAGCAGGTTGAGGAGTTCCGTCCGAAGCTTGCGGTCTTGGCTGACGAGGCGGCTTATAAAAAGTTCTCTGCGCTCAAGTTTCAAGGCGTTGAGGTGGCTGGCGGTCGTCAAGCTTTCATAGACGCGGCAGGCTTTGACGGTGTGGAGATTGTCTTAACGTCCATGAGTGGCTTTGCGGGCTTGGAGCCGACGATTAAAGCCATTAACAGCGGAAAGGACATTGCCCTTGCCAACAAAGAAACTTTGGTCGTAGCGGGCGAACTCATTACCAAACTTGCCAAAGCTCGCGGCGTGAAGATTCTGCCCGTCGACAGCGAACACGGAGCTTTCTTCCAATGTCTGCAAGGCGAAGACTCCCGCACGATTAAAAAACTTCTGCTCACGGCGTCTGGCGGACCTTTCAGAGGCAAAAAGCTTGACGACCTGCGCAACGTCACTGTTAAGGAAGTCCTCGCGCACCCGACTTGGAATATGGGCAAGAAAATCACCGTCGATAGCGCGACGCTTGTCAACAAGGGGCTTGAAGTCATTGAGGCGAAGTTCCTTTACGGCGTCGACTACAATCAAATTCAAGTCGTCGTGCACCCGCAAAGCATTGTTCATTCGATGGTTGAGTTCAATGACGGCTCGATAATCGCACAGCTCGCCGCGCCCGATATGCGCCTGCCAATTCAATACGCGCTGACTTACCCGCGCAGGTTGCCTTCAACCGTCAAGCCGCTAAACTTTTGGGAGATAAGCGCACTGACCTTTGAGGCACCCGACGTTGAAACTTTCCTTGGGCTGAAGTTTGCATACGAGGCAGGTCGCACGGGCGGAACGTTGCCTTGCGCGTTCAACGCGGCTAATGAGGTGGCAGTCAATGCGTTCCTTAGCGGGCGGATAAAGTTCCTAGACATTTACGGCGCGATTGATGACGTGATGTGGCGTCGACCTGTTAAGCAGAACCCGACGCTTGAAGATTTAATCGCGGAAGACATTGAGGCACGCAGATTGGTCGAGCAGTTCATAGAGGAGGAGTGTTGACTTGATTTTAACGATAGTGGCGGCGGTCTTCGTATTCGGGCTGTTAGTGCTTGTCCACGAGTTCGGGCACTTCATAACGGCTAAGATGACGGGTATGCGCGTCGATGAATTCGCAATCGGCTTCGGACCAAAACTAATCAGCAGGAGACATGGCGAGACCGTTTACTCATTGCGCGTGGTACCGCTCGGCGGCTTCAATGATATTGCTGGAATGGATCCCGCTAACAACACGGCTGGCGAACGAGGCTTTTGTGCTAAGCCTGTCCTGTCGCGTATGGTCGTAATCCTTGCTGGCTCGGTTATGAATCTTATCCTACCGCTTGTGTTATTCTTTACAATCTTCACGACGGTCGGATTGTCAGTGCCTTCGACGGAACCTGTAATCGGCAACATAATCCAAGGCATGTCGGCTGAGAAGGCAGGACTCAAAGAGGGTGACAGAGTCTTGAGCGTCGACGGACAATCGGTCACGACGTGGAAAGACTTCACCGATAATCTTAGGCAAGTCAAAGAGGGACAAAACGTTTCACTTCAATACAAGCGCGGCGAGGAAGTCTACGAAGTCACGCTGTCGCCGACGTTCAATAAGCAGGAGAATCGAGTACTAATCGGCGTGCAAAGTGAAACCGTCTACGAATCAAAGACAATCCCCGAAGCCGTCGCATTGTCGATTGACTACACCAAAGAAATAACCGTCTACATGCTTGAATCAATCGCGCAACTATTCGAGAAGCCGGAGCAAACGGAGAACCTCGCCGGACCAATCGGAATCGTGCAGATGTCAGGTCAAGTCGCTGAGAACGGTTTCATTCCTCTGCTAAAGTTCGCGGCATTGCTTAGCATTAACCTCGGAATAGTCAACTTGCTACCCGTGCCCGTGCTTGACGGCGGACACTTCGTCAATCTGTTCATTGAGGCAGTAAGAGGTAAGCCGCTCGGCTCAAAGGCTGTCGCTTACACCCAACGCATCGGACTTGCCCTTTTGGTAATGCTAATGCTCTTCGCCACGAAAAACGACCTCGTCCGTATCTTCTTTAAATAAGGTCAGCAAAGGAAATAAAAAAACCTCGATACTGAGTCGAGGTTTTTTTTATCTAAGCAAGTGTGGCATTAAACTTTTCAATCAGCTTGACGGGTCGATAAGAGTCCTTCGCCTGCCGCAAGCCCTCAATGCCCATATCCTCTTCGCGATTGATGTAAATCATGTCCGACCACTCGTGCTCAACGAAACTTTGATTTATCGCCGCGTAAACCCCGCGAATATTTTGGTCAGCCTTCTCGACGTGGATAACTGCCGTATCCGAATTCAATCGCTCGCCGAACGTGAACGCGACGACTTTATCATTGATTAAAATTGCGCCGCCCTTTAGCTTGAACGCGTCGAAGTGGTCAAAAATCTCGTAAATCGCGGCTTGCTCGTAACCTATAAACAGGTCGTCGGGATTAGCGCGTTTATGTGCTTCCACCCAAATATCTAGCTCCGCGCGGCACTTCGGAATAATTTCTTCGGTTATCGGTAAATATTTCGCATCGGGATATTCTTTTTTGAAAGCATTCAGATGATTTTTCTTCCTGTGAAACTTCCTGCCCGATAAACTTATCAAATCCTGCGCAAGATAAACGTAATCGAAACGGTCGCGCTCGGCAGTGATATTAAATTTCGCGTGCGGATATTTTTCCAGCTCTTCAGCAAAACTTTTCTCCACTGTCAAGAACTTAAATTGCCTGTCGCCACGATTTTCCTCCGCAATGTGCAAAATTTTCGTTATCGCGTCCTGCATTTTCTCAGCCGCCCCAATTGGTTGCCACGCCGCGAAAGTTTCTTCGTTGATAGAAAAAATATAAAGCACGTCGTCTTCAGCCGTCCAGCGATAATCACGCATCTTGCGCCACATGAAAAAATTCGTGAACGTATACCCCGAATGTTCGCAGTAACGCGAGCCAAAATACTTATCGAAGGTTGCTTTGTCTGTGCATGTCAATTTTTGCAGTTTAATTTCGCCCATCTCCCTTGAATAACAATTCTGCTAAGTGAAAAGCCGTTTTGCCACCCAATTTTAATCCGCGAATGCAATAATGGCAATACGCAATAACTTTTTTCGTCGTGATTTGGGCGCAGTGTTCTTCCATGAGCGATTTTTTTTGCTCCGGCGTGTGTTCGCGGAATAATCCTCCCGCACCGTGTAAAAATCTTTTCGGCGCAAGTTTTGGATTGCGAGGCGGTTGCGGCTGGTATAACGAATACCCGCAAAACTTAGTTTGAGCGCGATTTTCCGGCATTTCGACAATTTCAACGTTCATACGCCGTAAAATTTCTCGAACTGCTTCCTGCTCCGCGAAATTTTCTTTCTGCCGCCAACAATCTTGAATAGTTATCGCTTCGCCGCCCAAATCCGGATATTTAAAGCTTTTATCCGCCAAAATATATTCCCAAAGCGATTCGCGCATAATTTCCGGGTGCCGCTCCTCAAATATCGCCGCGCAGTTGTGACAAAGCGAAATCATCACTGAACCCGCCGGATATTTCTCGAAATGCTTAATCGCTCGCCACTCATCACGATAATTTTCCGGCATTCGCTCTTCAAATTCCGCGACTTTGTACTTGTCCACGCAACAACGGATTATCGGAACGCTTTTTTCGCGCATATAATCGCAAATTTTCTTGCTCAGCGCGGGATATTCTTCCGTAAATACGCAACTTGCCACGTAAAATTTCTCCGCCATATCAATTCCTCCTACCAAATTATTCCGTTGCCAGATATTAAATCGCTCGCGTTCGCCGAATCAAGCTGTATGTTCATTGTAATTGGCATTTCGAATTCCGCCTCAAGATATTTTTTAATTCGTCCGGCTTCCTCCGCCGTTACGCGCTCTTTTACGTAAATTATCATCATAAATCTTTCCTCCGACAGTATTTCTCCGCCTTCTGCACGAATTATTTTAGGAAATGCCGCCGTTAATCGCTGATTTAGCTTTTCTAAAAGCTTTTTTTGCTCCAAATTCCGCTGATATATCGGATAATACGTCGCGCTTAGCGATTTATATTTTTTTAGCTCCGCCGTCTCCTGTTCGCGAATTCCTACGTATTTTTCGCTGTTCAATGTGTTTTGCAGTAGCTCATTTACCGCTTTTTCGTCCATTCCCGCGCGAAATTCATTCTGAACCACGTTTAGACGATAATTTTGCAGGTACGAATAATCTAGCATTTCTTTTTGTAAATAATCAATGTCCGTGTCGATTGTTACCTGCCCGATTGATATTATTTCTAAAATTTTTTCCTGAGGATTCAATTTATACGATACCGCTTGCCGATTTTGCGTATTAAATTTCGTTTCTACAAAGTTTTTTGTCTGTACATTCTCTAAATTTTCCTCAATGCTTATGTGCGCCATTCTTAAACTTGGCAAAATTACTATTACGCCCAAAATTATTAGATAAATCTTCTGCTGACGAAATTTTTTCTCTGAAATGTACTCTTTTGCCGGTACGCGCAGGATTTTTAGCACAGCAAACGCCGATAAACAGATAAAAAAGCTATTTATAAAGAATAAATACAGCGCACCGAGTAAAAATGTCGTCGAATGCGTCGCAATTCCATAGCCCGCCGTGCAAAGTGGCGGCATTAACGCTGTCGCTATCGCTACGCCAGGTATTACATTACCTCTTTCTTCGCGTGTTAGTCCGATTATTCCCGCCGTTCCGCCGAAAATCGCTATTAAAACGTCCCAAATTGTTGGCGCGGTTCGTGCTATCAATTCCGGCGAAGCCGTCGTTATCGGCGTCAGCGAAAAATAAATTGCCGACGTTAAAACCGATAAAAATACCTGAAATGACAGTTTTAAAAACGATTCTTTAACATATTGCGTGTCGTAAGCCGCCATTCCGTAGCCAAGCGCGGTTATATTGCCCATGAGCGGCGAAATTAACATCGCGCCGATTATTACTGCCGTCGAATTCATATTTAGCCCGATTGACGCAATAAAAATCGCTAAAACTAGGATACACATATTTGTACCCTTCAAAACGCCGCCAGATTTTATTCTTTCGACGATTTCTGCCATTGATGCGCTATCTTCATGCAAACTAAATAACTCGCTGAACGCTTTTTTAAAACTTTCCATACTTAATACTCCATTTTTACGAAAAATATTCTATTCCAGCCTCGAAAATTAGCTGATTTTTATTTCCGTCAATATTTTTTGCGACAAAATCGCCAATTCGCTCAGAATGTCCCATTTTCCCAAAGATTTTCCCGCTCGCGTCCGTAATTCCTTCGATTGCCCACGCCGAGCCGTTCGGATTATGCGGAAGTTCGCTTGTCGGCGCGTTTTTATCGTCAACATATTGCGTCGCTATCTGACCCGCGTCCGAAAGTCGCTTCAACCAAGCGTCGCTAGCTACAAATCGCCCTTCGCCGTGCGAAATCGGTATTGAATGCACGTCGCAGACCTTATTTTTCGCTAACCACGGCGATAAATTGCTTGTAATTCGCGTTTTTACGTATTGGCTGACGTGCCGCCCTAATGAATTGTGCGTTAATGTTGGCGAATCTTCTTCCAAATCGCGAATTTCGCCGTAGGGCAGCAATCCGAGCTTGATTAACGCTTGAAATCCGTTGCAAATGCCCAAAATTAGCCCGTCGCGCTCTTTTAATAGCTTCATGACTTCTTCCGCGATTTTTGGATTGCGAAACGTCGCCGCGATAAATTTTCCAGACCCGTCAGGCTCATCGCCGCCACTAAATCCGCCAGGAATCATAATTATTTGCGCGGAACGAATTTTTTTCGCCATTATATCAATACTTTCTGCGACCGATTGCGGCGTTAAGTTGCGAACAACGAAAATATCAGGCTCGCCGCCCGCTTTTTTCCAACATTTCGCGCTGTCGTATTCGCAATTCGTGCCAGGAAATACCGGAATAAATATTTTCGGCTTTGAAACTTTAATTTTGCTAGAAAATCTGCGCGGAATATTATAAATTTTATCTGGAATAATCTGCGCGGAAGAATCTTTAATTTTAGTCGGAAAAATCTTTTCTAGCGGCTCGGAAAGGGCTTTTTTAACGTCGTCAAGCGAAATTTTTTCATCAGAATAAATTATAAACGGTTCGGAAATAGTTTCGCCCAAAAGTTTAAAATCAAGCTCGCAAGTCGCCTCGACAATTAAATCACCGTAATTTTTAGCAAAAATATCTTCAACCGCGCAGATTTTAACGCCAATATCGTTTCCAATCGCCATTTTAGCAATCGCCGCCGCAATTCCGCCGCTCTGTACGCTCATTGCAGAAATTATTTTCCCTGCGCAAATTAAATCGTGAATTTTAGCGAAATTTTTCTTGAGTTCGTCGAAAATCGGCACGCCGTCAACGTCTCGCGGACATTTTATAAGATAAATTTTATTTCCAGCCGCTTTAAACTCCGGCGAAATAACTTTTTCCGCGTCAACCACCGCAACCGCGAAACTTACCAGCGTCGGCGGCACATTTAAGCTTTCAAAAGTCCCGCTCATCGAATCTTTTCCGCCTATCGCCGCCACACCGAAATTTTTTTGCGCTATAAATGCTCCTAACAATGCCGCAAGTGGTTTGCCCCATTTTTCCGGATTTTCGCCCAGTTTCTCGAAATATTCCTGAAATGTCAGATATGCTTGCGAAAAATCCGCCCCGATTGCCACTAATTTTGCTAAACTAGACGTTACAGCGTCAATCGCGCCGTGAAACGGGCTTTTTTCCGAAATTTCCGCGTCAAATCCGAACGTCATAGCTGTTGCCGTCGTAGTTTCACCCGCGCAAGGGATTTTCGCGACCATTCCTTCTGCCTCTGTCAGCTGATTTTTCCCGCCAAACGGCATTAAAACTGTCGCCGCCCCGATTGTCGAATCAAATCGCTCTACTAAGCCTTTTTGACTGCAAACATTTAATCCGCGCAGATTTTCTAGGAATTTTATATTTTTTTGCGTAGAAATTTGCTTTGGCGACGAAATTTTAGCCTTAATATGCCGTTTAAGGCCGTTCGTGTCGAAAAATTCGCGGCTTATGCTCACAATTTCTTTTCCGCGCCAATTCATCACCATTCGCCCGCTATTTGTCACTTCCGCGACTTCATATGCCTCTAAATTTTCCTCATCTGCCAGCGAAATGAACTTTTCCACGTCATTTTTATCCAAAACTACCGCCATTCGCTCTTGACTTTCCGAAATTGCTAGCTCGGTGCCGTCTAAACCGTCATATTTTTTGCGCACCGCGTCCAAATTTATATTCAAACCCGCCGCAAGCTCGCCGACTGCCACCGCAACCCCGCCCGCGCCAAAATCATTGCAACGTTTAATCAATTTCGCAGCATTTTTATTGCGAAATAGCCGTTGAATCTTTCTTTCGGTAGGAGGATTGCCTTTTTGCACTTCAGCACCGCTTTTTTTAAGCGAATCTGACGTATGAACCTTGCTTGAGCCGGTCGCTCCGCCAATTCCGTCGCGTCCAGTCCTTCCGCCAAGCAAAATTACCTTATCGCCGGCTTTCGGACGACTTCTAACCACATTTTCAGCCGGAGCCGCCGCAATTACCGCGCCGATTTCCATTCTTTTCGCCAAAAATCCTTCGTGATAGACTTCGCGAACCTGTCCAGTCGCCAAACCGATTTGATTTCCGTATGAACTGTAGCCATTAGCCGCTCCGCGCACAATTTTTTTCTGCGGAAGCTTGCCTGGCAACGTTTCAGCGAATTTTTTATTAGGATTAGCCGCGCCAGTCACGCGCATCGCCTGATAAACGTAAGAACGACCGCTTAAAGGGTCGCGAATCGCTCCTCCTAAGCAAGTTGCCGCTCCGCCGAACGGTTCAATCTCCGTCGGGTGATTATGCGTCTCGTTTTTGAACATTACAAGCCAATTTTCGTCGCGTCCGTCGATTTTCGCAGTAATTTTTATCGAACAGGCGTTAATTTCCTCCGAAACGTCAAGATTTGCAGGTTTAACAATTTTCGCGCCGATTGTGCCCAAATCCATTAGCGAAATATCTTTTTTGCCGTCGCGAACCGATAAATATTCGTCAAAAGCACGTCTGATAACGTCAGATTCAATTTCTACGCTGTCAATCGCGGTCGTGAACGTCGTATGGCGGCAATGGTCGCTCCAATACGGATCAATAACCTTAATTTCGGTAATTGTCGGCGGTCTGTGTTCGGTTTCGCGGAATTATTCCTGGCAAAACTTTAAAGCGTCGAGATTCATAGCTAAGCCGCGCATATTTATAAAGTTTTTCAATTCATCGTCGCCTAAGCTGTTAAAATCAGATAAAATTTCAACGTCAGGCGGAATTTCGGCGGAGATTTTCAACGTCGCAGGGATTTTAAAGCTAGCCTCGCGTGATTCAATCGCATTTATCGAGTAGGATTTAATTTTTGCGAAGTCATCAGCCGAAATGTCGCCGATAATTGAAATAATCCGCGCAGAATGAATAATCGGAAGCTCTTTTCCCGTCACAAGCTGAACACATTGG
>JAFWCT010000006.1 GCA_017534385.1 Selenomonadaceae bacterium | reverse complement strand
GCCGACGATTCTATCCTTGCGAGTCTCCGCCGCCTTGAAACGTGCCGCCAGAACGTTAGCAATTTCATCTTGCGGATAACCGCCCTTGAGAGCCTCGAGGATACCGCCTTTGCCCTCGACGGCTTGGAACTCCGCCCAAATCTTTTCCTTAATCTGCTTAGTCAAAGTCTCGACAGCCCACGAGCCGCCAGCCGGGTCAATCGGTTGAAGCAGTCCGAATTCCTCTTGCAAGATAATCTGCATGTTGCGAGCGATACGGCGGCTGAACTCATCGCCCTTGCGAACGGGTTCATCAAAGGTCGAATTCTCGAAGCTATCGACGCCACCAACTACGCCGCTGAAAAGTTCGGTCGTGTCGCGGAGCATGTTGACATATGGGTCGTAAACGGTCTTGAAGAACTTCGCGGGGCGTCCGTGAATGTGAATCTTTTGAGCCTCTTCACTGCCGCCGAACGCCTTAACAATCTGCGCCCATATCGGACGGACTGCACGGAGTTTAGCAATCTGCATGAAGAAGTTCGCGCCCATCGAGAAGCCGAACATAATTTGCGACGCCGCCTCGTCAATCGTCAAGCCACGGTCAAGCAGTGCTCTAAGGTAAGCGACGCCCGCCGCGATTGTGTAAGCGACCTCTTGAACGTCATTTGCGCCGCCGTTGCTGAAGACGTTGCTTTTAACAAAGATTGTCTTGACGTTCGGAGCGTTCTTGACTGTCCACTTAGCACAAGCCGCCGCCTCGTCGAAGAGTTTATCCAGCGATTGAGTTAAGGTACCGTTGCCAGCGTATTCGGCAATGGGATTGGCACCGATGACGCCCTTAAGCTTGGAAACGTCGCCGCCCTGCTTCTTGTAAGCCGCCACAATCAACGCGAGCAAAGGCAATGAACTTTCGCCAGCATAGACGTAAAGCGGGTAAGTGTCGAGCTTGAGACCTTTAATCAACGCCGTAACGTCGCCAAGAGTCGTCAAGCTACAGCCGTGCTTGCCAATGTGTTTGCATTCGCGAGCGTCCTTAGCCTTGCGGGTCGCGCAGTCGACTTTGACATTGTAAATTGTCGAGCCCTTAGCAATCTCGTGCTGAAGCAGTTCATTGTTCTCGGCGGGGAAAGTCTCGTCGCAAGCTTGCGCGATACCCCACGGCGCATTGACGTAACCATTAGCAGTCGTGCCGCGCAGATAGTCGCCCATACCAGGATAGGACTTCGCCGGCTGAATTGGCTCGGTGTCGGCGTGGAAGTACATCGGGCTAAAAGTTATGCCCTCGTAAGTCTTGGTGAAAAGTTTCTTCTCGAACGGTGCGCCCTTCAACAGCGCGATACACGCCTCTTTCCATTGCTCATAAGTCGGCGGCGTGAACTCGTCAAGCGGCACTTCGGGGAAATTTTCTTGCGCCTCTGCCTTCTTGATTAAGGCTTGGAGGTCAAGTTCTGCATTGCTCATAAATTTTTTTCCTCCTGTAAAAGTTTTGTTGACTGCGAAAAGTTTTTCTCCCTCCTCCTGAACGTGATTATTGTTACGTATGGTTGATATTAATACAACTAATGCCCGCTGTCAACGCGCCGATTAAAACTTTTCAGCTGTCCTCGTAAGGTCGCACACGCAAAATTAAGCCGCGTTCGGAGCAAATCTTTTGGCAAGCGGCAATCTCTTCGGGCGGCGTCACATGGTCGACGACAGTCAAGACGACATGCGGCACGTAACTTTTCATGTGCTCGGCGAAGGTCAACATTGCCTCGAAGGATTTTATCCCGTAAGCCGCACGAGTCAGCTTGAAATATCTTTCAGCAGTCGCGGCGTTCAAACTGATTGATACCGTGTCCAGAATATTTTCAAAGTCCGAGGCAATCTCCCGCCCGTGATAAAGTTCGCCTAAGCCATTTGTGTTAAGACGCGTCGACATATCAGGACGAATCTTTTTGACATAAGCTAGCAACTCGACGAGTTCAGCAAGTCTTATCGTTGGCTCGCCGAAGCCGCAAAAGACTACTTCCTTTATGACTTGCCAAGGTGCAGTATCAAGCTCGGCTTTAACCTCAGCAACGGTCGGTTCGCGCTCAAGCCATAAGCTAGACTCCTTCGCCATAGATTTCTTTTGTCGCAAGCAAAATACGCAATCGCAGTTGCAACGGTTGGTTAAGTTCACGTAAAGCCCTCGCGGTGTCGTTGAATCAATCTTCAAGCTCTCGACAAGCGGCAGGTACTTCCCGCCCTTGTGTGTCGCGTAAACAATCATTTTAATCACTCCTTGACTTATCGGCGTGTGTGTGATAGATTTTTTCTGTACGTAGTGCAATCAACATGGGTGTAGGCAGTCGATGCCGGAACGTCGACTCCTTCCCCGTTAATCGTTAAATGTTAGGGTTTTGGTGCCGGGCGTCGCTCGGCTATTTCTTTCCGTTGAAGTACGTCAGTGCCGCGAAGATGAGGGTTCCGACTTGGCAGATAAGCTCAAGCCACTCGTGAATGTCCATTCGCGTCACCTCCTTCCTTCGAGGAAGAAAGCCGACACATCGAACTGCCTACAATCGACAATATAGCATACGTTCATAGATTATTCAAGTTGACACGCCTTAAGCTTAGTGATACATTTGCCGCTAAGCTTTTAGTTTTTTTATAGGAGGGATTCGCATGAAGAAGTTGATTAACACAGTCGACGCCGTGGAAGAGCAGATGATTTTGGGCTTGGTGAAGTCTGCGCCCGATAAACTTGCTAAGCTCGAATGCGGCAATGTCGTCGTGCGTGCACAAAAGAAGTCTGATGATAAGGTTGCACTGGTTAGCGGCGGCGGTAGCGGTCATGAACCTGCACACGGCGGCTTTGTCGGCAAAGGCATGTTGGATTGCGCGGTTGCTGGAGCAGTCTTTACTTCGCCGACGCCCGATAAGATCTTCGAGGGCATTAAAGCAGTCGCCACGGAGCAAGGTGTCCTCTGCATTGTCAAGAACTACACCGGCGACGTTATGAACTTTGAAATGGCGATTGATATGGCGGCTGACGAAGACATTAAAGCAGATCATGTTGTTGTTAATGATGATGTTGCCGTTGAGGATTCGACGTGGACTGCGGGTCGTCGTGGCGTGGCAGGGACAATCCTCGTGCACAAAATCGCTGGAGCTAAGGCTGAGACTGGCGCAACGCTTGAGGAAGTCAAAGCAGTCGCTGAAAAGGTTATCGCGAACGTTCGGACAATGGGCATGGCAATTTCTCCGTGCACAGTGCCAGCCGCCGGCAAGCCTGGCTTTGAACTCGCCGACGACGAGATTGAGATTGGCATTGGCATTCACGGCGAACCCGGCACGCATCGCGATAAGATTGCTTCGGCGGACGCGATTGCCAAAACTCTCCTTGATAAGATACTTGCCGACCTTGACTACAAGGGGCGTGAAGTCGTCGTCATGGTCAACGGCATGGGCGCAACGCCGCTAATGGAGCTTTACATTATCAATAACTTTGTGCAGGATTATCTTAAGGCGGCGGGCGTCAAGGTCTATGATACTATGGTCGGCAACTACATGACTTCAATCGAAATGGCTGGGTTCTCTTTGACGTTGCTTAGGCTTGACGACGAACTTAAGGAACTCTATGACGCGCCCGCTGATACTCCCGCACTTAAGAGGTAAGCTCAATGAACACTAAACAAATACTCGCGATAATCGCCGCCATTGCCAAACGGATTGAGGCTCAGAAAGATTTCCTAACCGAGCTGGACAACGAGATTGGCGACGGTGACCATGGCATTAACCTTGCACGCGGCTTTAAGGCTGTGGAGGAAAAACTCCCGACCTTCGCGGACAAGGACATTGGCGCAATCCTCAAAGGCGTGGGCACGGCTCTTGTCTCAACTGTCGGTGGCGCATCGGGTCCTCTGTATGGTACAGCGTTCATGAAGGCTGGCAACGTTTGCAAGGGCAAGACTGACATAACGGCGGCTGAATTCGTCGCGGCACTTGAGGCGGCAATTAACGGAATAAAAATGCGCGGCAAAGCTGTCGAAGGAGAAAAGACTATGCTTGATGCCCTGTGCCCGGCTTACAAGGCGATAAAGGCTGGCATTGACGGCGGCAAGGATTTAATAGACGCACTGGCTGACGGCGTAGACGCGGCTCAAGCGGGCGTTGAGTACACCAAGACAATCATCGCCACCAAAGGACGCGCAAGCTACCTTAAAGAACGTAGTATAGGACATCAAGACCCAGGCGCGACTTCCTCGCTTTACATGTTGCAGACGACGCTTGAAGTTATGCGGAGGGCTTGAGGCATGGTCGGGATAGTAATCGTCTCGCACAGTCAAAAGCTCGCGGAAGGTGTCATAGAGGTTTCAAAAATGATGACGGAGACTGCGCCGATAATCGCGGCAGGCGGACTTGAGGACGGTAGCTTAGGCACGAGCTACGATAAAATCTTTGCGGCAATCGAGACGGTTTACTCCTCTGACGGCGTGATTGTCTTAATGGACATGGGCTCGGCAATCATGACGACGGAAATGGTTCTTGAGGCCTTGGATAAACCGAACGTCAAGATGATTGATTGCCCGCTTGTGGAAGGGGCAGTGCTTGCGGCTGTGGAATCGGCTGGCGGACGTTCCTTAGACGAACTCTCCGAACTAATCAAAGACTCTCGCACGGCTAACAAATTCTAAGCATAAAAAAACTCCAACTCATTGGGCTGGAGTTTTTTGTTGTCAACTTTTTACAGTCTGAGGGTTTTTTCTTTGACAGAGCGAAATTTTCTGCTAAAGTCTGTAACGAACTCGGATTTTAAACGTATAAGCTACAGAAAATAAAATTAAACTAAAGGAGATTGATAAAAATGAAAGGCTTTAAAGAATTTAAGGAAAGATTTATGAGCGACGTAGCATTTGCAACGAAATTCAAAGGCGCACAGACAGATGAACAGATAATCGCGCTGGCGAAGGCTGAAGCGCACAGACAGATGAACAGATAATCGCGCTGGCGAAGGCTGAAGGCTACAATTTGGAGCACCTCAGCGAAGAGGAACTCGACAATGTGGCTGGCGGCAGTACACTTGGTGACAAGATTAAACAGATGTGGCACTGGATAACCAGGTAATAAGTTGCAAAAAAAAGCCCTTCGGCGGTCGTGTCGGAGGGCTTTTTCTTTGAAAATTTCGCTTGACAGCCCGTTTTTTTTTTTATAATACCTGCGCCAATATTCCTAGGCAAATATCAACTGTCTGGCGAGAAAATCCCGTCTCAAGTGCGTTAAGTGGCGGGATTTTTTCGTTTGGGCAAAAAAAATCCCCGACGCTTAATCGGGGATAATTTTTTACTGATTAGGAGTCGCAATCAAGGAATTTAAGTTATTATCGGCGGTGAGGGAAAATTTCACGTTATTTTTGATGACGGAGCCTGGTGAACCTTCCGCAGATAGCTCATTCATTAAATTTTCTGGGTCAACGCCCGGCGCGACGCATTCAACGAAGGCAGACAATAGCAAAACGGTAAAAAGTGATTCGTCGCGTTCTTCAGGCGTGGTAAAACAGAAATTTAACGCCTTAAAGTCGCCCGTATCCGACAAATTAGCGACAATCATAACGCGATAATCGCCAAACATGTTCGCGAAGGTATTTCCGATGATTTTATAGTCTTTAATCAAAAAAAGGTACTCGACAGCCGCCACATCGTCAGTTTGCATAGCATTTTTAAGAATTGGAGTGATAATTTCGTTGAATTTAGCTTGGAAAGACTCGGCATTTAGGTCAAAAGTAGCAGAATTATTATTTTGTTCGACATTTAGGAAGATATTATCGAGTTGAGTACGAGTAAAGGGCACAGCTTCGACTTGAGCGGTTATCAGCAATAAAATCAGCGTCAAAAAGAATTTTTTCATGTCAAAGCCCTTTCCTAGCTAAATAATCCTCTAAAATTTTGCGTTTAGAGATTTTACCGGTGGAAGTGCGCGGAATTTCTTTAAGCTGGTGGAATTCGCGAGGAATTTTATAGAGGGCAAG
>JAFWCT010000092.1 GCA_017534385.1 Selenomonadaceae bacterium | reverse complement strand
GTTATAAAGATTCTGCGTATTGGAAACGTCAATATCAGTGCGTTCCTTGCGCAGAGCCTTCATCTCTTCGACGGGCTGAGAACGAACCTTGCCTTGATGAATTGTAAGTTCACGCGGCATTGTCAAAGTATAAAGCCAACCGTCCTTTGCGGATTCAACAGTGTCGGTGAGGTCGGGCATACCAATCCAGCCAATCAGGATATGGCGACTAGCATTAGCAATGACCTGCGGGGAATAGAAGTCAAAGCCCTTGTCGAGTTCGTGGAACTTGCCGTGAATCATATCGAGGCTATCAACGCTGAAGTGCCCGATAAAGTAACCAGCAAGGCAGTGATTCTGATATTTAAGTTCTTCATGCTTGACGCCCTGCGGGCAGACAATCAGCACGTCCATATCCTCGAACTGCATGAGGTTCGGGCATTCCCACATGTAACCAAAATCGTAGTAGTCTGTCTTGACTTCGCCGAGGCATTCCCAACCGCCTTCGGGCTTTTCTTTGTAAATGATAACGCAACCATTAGTCGGGCGCGAACTTTTAGCGGGATAATCACTCATGCGCTGAGCCGCCATTGCGAAGTAGCGGACGCCATTGCGATAGAAGAAGTTCGGGTCTCTGAAGTGCGCGGTGTAGCCTTCGGGGTTGCCGTAAACTTGAATTTCTTCCTTAACAACGGAACCATCTTCCTGCAAAGTGCCGAAACGTTGTGCGACTGTGCGGCGATATTCCTCGTCACGAGCATTGCAAGTATAGAAGACACGAACCTTGCCATCTTCGACGAAACCGCAACCGCTATGGCAACCGTCCTTGTCATACTCGTCGCCCGGCCAGAGGGAAAGTTCAGGCATGGTGTAGTTGACAAAATCTTTCGTGGCGGTGTGCATCCAAGATTTATTCTTGTGCCATTGCTGATTAATCGGCGTGGGGTTCCATTGGCAGAAGATGTGATACGTGCCATCGCAACAGCACAAGCCGTTCGGGTCGCTAATCAGAGAATACGGAGCGTCGACGTGGAAAATATTATGCCAACGACCGCCTTTAAGCACTGCCTCGCGAGCGCGAGCGTCGACTTCTGCCTTGTTGAATCTCTTCTTGATTTCTTCCAAGTTTTCGCCGGACTTCTTTGCCATAAAAACTCCTCCTTAATTTTTAAGTAAAGATATGATAACCGTGACGACCATTGCACCGATAGCCGCCATTGAAGTGATTGCCAAATTGCGAACGTGTTTGCCCATGCCGTCTAAGCCTATCCGAATCTCATTGCGAAGGTCGCGAATTTCTTCAGCACGCATCTGATTTTGTTGACGCATTTCGTCTTTGAAGTCGCGCATTTCTTCGACAAAAGCATTAAATTTTGCGTCCTGCAGAGCCAACTTCATTTGGACTTCCGAATTAATTTGTTCTTGTTCAGTCATAGTAAACACCTCCTCAATTTATTTAAAAAGAGCCGCGCCCGCATGAATTATCTTAAACAAACGAGCGCGGCAACCTTTCTAAATCAGAGGCGCGTGATAGAAATTATTCGTCGTGTTTGAACAATACGTAAGTTAGAGCAAAACCGACTGCAAACGCGATTAAGTTGACGACGATGTATTGACCGATTTGACCGTTCATGTAAAGGAGCATGCCGGGCAGAACCGTGATACCCATACCAGTACCGGCGAGTCCGAGGAAGCTGGAGACTGCACCGCCAGCCGCACCGCCTACGCAACCGAACATGAAGGGCTTCATCAAGCGGAGGTTAATACCGAAGAAAGCAGGTTCAGTGATACCCAAGAACGCCGGGACCGTCGAGGAAATGTAAAGGGCACGTTTGCGCGGGTCTTGAGTTTTGAGGGAAACTGCCAATGCCGCACCACCTTGAGCAATCGTCGCGCAGGTGATAATCGCGTTGAAGGGGTCGGAACCTTGCGTTGAAAGCAGATAAATTTCCAACGCGCTGAAGACGTGGTGGACACCGAAGATAACGATAACCTGTTGCAAGCCGCCGATAATCAGACCGCCGACTACAGGAATCGTCAAGAACTGTTGAACCGCGCCGAAGACTACTTGCTCCAAGCCGTGCATGATAGGACCAACAACGAGGAAGCGAGAGCCATTGAGACCGTCAAGGTAAGGAACGGAGTAACGATAAGGTCAATCATGTCGGGGATAAAAGTCTTCAAGAACTGCTGGAATTTAGCTGCGAAGATACCTAGAACGAGTGCAGGAAGAACTGAACCTTGATAGCCGACGAGCGGAATATTCACAAAGCCGAGGTCGAGCGGGATAGGAGTTTTGCCAGCGTATTCAGGCAAAGCAGACGCCTCAACCCATGTTAAACCTTTCTCGGCGATTTCTGCCGCCGCACCACCGACTACATAAGCATTCGGCAAGCCAGGGAAGACAAGCATAAGACCTAAGACGATACCGATAACAGCTGTGCCGCCGAATTTATTCATAGTCGACCAGCAGACCAATGCCGGCAAGAATGCAAACGCCGTATCAGTCAAGACCTGAGTCATCAGCAAGAAGTTGGGATCCCATTCGCTACCGAGTGAAAGGATAGCACCACGAGCACCCATGAAAAGACCTGTTGCAACGAGGACGGGGATAATCGGAACGAAAACGTCGCCCAAGGTACGAGAAATCTTCTGCATTAAGCTCATCTCGGCATAAGCAGCTTCCTTACCGCCGCCACCTGCCAAGGACGGTTTAAGCTTGATGAATTCTTCGGTGACTTTGTCGACGAAACCAGTACCGCAGATAATCTGATACTGCTGAGCCGCGAAGAACTGACCTTTAACGCCGTCGATGTTCTCAACCTTTTTCTCTTGAATCTTGGACTTGTCGTTGACGATTAGGCGCAGACGCGTGGCGCAGTGTTCAGCCGTGCGGACGTTATCAGGACCGCCGACGTACTTCATGATGAGTTTTGCTACGCGTTCTTCGTCGGGCAAGCCGTCGTATTGCGAATCGTCAGCGTCCTTTTCTACCGGACCGGCGTTTGCATCTTCGGCAGGAGCTTTGGCAGTGATTGATTGCCCGTCAAGCTCAATGGTGATGTCGCCGAAGTCCGCGTGATTGGTGACGACAACGGGCGTTGTTGTCTCGTAGCCAGCCTTCTTGATTGCGTCGGGGCTGAACTCAAGCAGGATATCGCCCTTCTTAATTTTGTCGCCGGCTTCTTTTTTTGGCGTGAAGCCTTCGCCGTTCATCTTAACGGTATCCATGCCGACGTGAATCAGCAGTTCGATACCGTCATCCGATTTGAGACCGATAGCGTGACCTGTCGGGAAGAAAACAGTTATCTCGCCGTCGAACGGTGCGAGAACTTGTCCCTTGGGCTCTTGGACGGCTATGCCGCGTCCCATTGCGCCGCTAGCAAACACCGGGTCGTTGATTGAGTTCAACGGCACGAGTTTACCGTTAAGCGGACAACTTATTCGGATGTCCTTTGCCATATAAACCACACCCTCCTATAAACCTCATAAAAAAATTTATTATTAAAAACCGCTTAGATTATACTTTCAGAACGTTGCAACGTCAACGGGAAAAAAATATTTTTCTTATAGCGCGGTGATGACCCACAGATAATCTTTCTTGGCAAGTTCATTAACGGCTTGAAGTTGCGCGGGCGTGAGCTTCTTGCTTATGTAAAGTTTCGGCGGCTTGTTGAAGAGCGGAACCTTCCTAGCCGTAAGCCCATGCGTCTTCAAGAACTCCAACGCCTCTTGCTCGTCTTGCAGGTCGTCAGCAATCTTATCGTCGAAAACTCTTTCATACATTGCCTTAGTCTCGTCGTAAAGCGTCGCGGCATTTTGTTCGCCATAAAGAGCCGCCGCTACGTCCGTGAAATATTTTTTCTGCGTGAAGTCCGACGTTATCAGGCAACCGCCGTGCTTCTTCAGGACGTCGCGAAGGTTTTCATACATCTGCGCACGAACATCATCGGCAAGATAAATCATCACGCCCTGTTCGATAATGCAGACTTCGCCCTTGAGCTTATTAGCACTCGCCATCATGCCGGCTTTGTCTTGGAGCCAGTACGCGTCATACCAGACGTTATTTATAGCCTTCTTGCTACCGAATTCCTCTAGGCACCAATCGCCGATAAGGCAGACCGTTTGCAACTCGCCGACTGCCACCTTGCGACCCTCATCGCCGAGAATCATCGCACGCGGTGAAAGACTGCACGCCAAGTCCATGACGTTCTTATAATTGTTCTCGCGGACGAATTCCATTGCCGCTTGCATGTTCAGTTCTTGATAAAGGCTGTTCGTAAGTTCCAGTCGCTCGAAGTCGTCCAAGTTGTCCGCGTTGAAAAATACTGGTCGTTCGATTAACTTAAGGAACTTCTGCGCCTCAGGAATGCCTGCCGCCGCTAGCCATTGTAACTTGACCTGCGCGGAGTACTCGACCATTTCAAATTCCGCCGCCCGCGCTTGAGTCGTCACTAACATCAACGCGAACATCATCACGGCTAAAAACTTCTTCATGCCAAACACCTCATTTAAACTCAACGAACTCATTAACATTCGCGCCTGCCTTAGTCATCGGCTCGACGAAACTGCGCCAGACGTTTAGCACAATGACGCGGGGATTGTCCTTGTCTTCGAGAGCCTTAGCTAATGCGTGAGCAAACTCTTCTTGCGTGGAGACCGCCTCCGCCTTTATGCCGAAGCTTTGAGCATAAGCCACGTAGTCCATTGGATAATCCAACTCGCAAGCAATGTAGCGTTCTTTATAAAAAACCTTCTGCAACTGTCGAATCATGCCAAGGCTCGTGTTGTTGACAATCAAAGAGATTATCGGGAGCTTGAGCCGAGCAATCGTGTAATACTCGTTGCCAGTCATCTTAATGCCGCCGTCGCCCGTGACGCAGATTACTCGCCGCTTATCACTGTAAGCAAGCTGAGCACCCATCGCCGCCGGTAGTCCAAAGCCCATTGTCCCTAAGCCGCCAGAGGTCAGCCAAGTCCTCGGCTCCTCAACATGCAAATGCAACGCCGCCCACATTTGATGTTGCCCGACGTCCGTCGCGTATGCAAAACTTTTTCCAGCCGTCTTCTTAGCAATCTGATTCATCGCCCAAGGAACCGTCAGCCGATTAACTTGATAATCGTAGTCGTATTCCTCTTGCCAACTTTCAATCTGTTGCCACCAACGCACGCGGGCTTTGTTCGACTCGTGACGCATGAGGAGCTTTAAGATAACCTGCATGTTGCCCGCTAAGCCGAGACTGCCCTCAATGTTCTTATCAATCTCTGCGGGGTCAATGTCAATGTGGATAAACTTCTTCGCCTGAGTGTACTTAGCAACGTTGCCCGTCTGCCTGTCGCCGAATCGACTGCCCACCGCGATAATCAAATCCGCCGCCGCGATTGCATGATTCGCCGCCTTCTTGCCGTGCATACCTGCAAAGCCTAAGTTCTGCGGATGACTGCGCGGCACTGCCCCGATACCCATGAGAGTATTGACGACGGGCAGATTGAATTTCTCAATGAACGCGATAATCTCTTTGGAGGCACCCGCCGAGACTGCTCCGCCGCCCACGATGACTGCTGGTCGTTCAGCCTTTGCAATTTCCTCAGCCGCCTCCGCCGCGCAGATTATAAAGTCCGCGTCGGGTTGGCTCGGAGTTTTATCTTTGACTTCTTGCGGGCGATAATCGACCTCCGCGAAGAAAATATCCCGTGGCACGTCGACGAGTACTGGACCTCTGCGACCGCTCATTGCAATCTCGAAGGCTTGACGTATCGTCGGGACTAACAGCCGCGCTTCCTTGACTTTGAAGTTGTGCTTGGTGACTGGCATTGTTATATCGAGTATGTCAGTCTCTTGAAAGGCGTCGCGCCCTAAAAGCGTGCTGTCGACTTGCCCGGTTATCGCCACGAGTGGTATTGAATCCATGAACGCCGTTGCTATCCCCGTGACTAAATTTGTTGCTCCCGGCCCTGATGTCGCCATGCACACTCCGACTTTACCTGTTGCCCGCGCATAACCGTCCGCCGCATGTGCCGCATTCTGTTCGTGCGTCACTAGGATTTGTTTAATCTCCTTCTCGTCAAGGAGGGCGTCATACATTGGCAAAATCATTCCGCCTGGATAGCCGAAGATTATATCAACGCCCCGTTCGCGCAAGCATTCGACGATTGCCCTTGCGCCTGTCATCAACATAAAATCACCTCGTTAAAGTTTTCTCCGTTAAAAGATATGCAACAACTAAATTCTTCCCTCTCGAATCAAGCTTAGGATTCTGCCATTCGTCAAACAAAATCTTCTGTAACTCGTGCGGCGAGATATTCTGCGAAAAATTTTTCGCTACGGGGAAATGCGTTCTAAGAAAATATTCTACAACCTGGCTACGAGAACTTTGATTGTCTTTAAAGAACGTGAGCTTGCTCATAAACTTATCGACCTCGGCAACAACTTTTGTCATGACTTCCAAAGCAATTCGCACTTCGTAACTCTGCTTTGAGGTTGAACTTTCCAACACGCGATGGATGTTTGTAATGTTTGGCACGCGCAGATACTTTTCGGCAAGACACATGCACTTAAAGCAAAAGACCATGTCCTCCGAGAATCTCACCTGCAGGAAGTCGATTTTGTTCTTGATGAGGAACTCCCGACGATAAAACTTGCCCCAAGGCAACCAAAAGAATTTCCCGCGCAAGTAACGATTAATTCGTTCGCCGAGGTCATCGGTTTCAAGTGTCGGCACGTCAACAAATTCATCGTGCGGCTCGTCGCTTTGAACGCCAAGTTCTTCCCATTTGAATTTAGTTTCGCCTCTGTCATTGAACACCAAACATTTCTCAGTATGAACTACGTCCGCTTGAAATTCTTCGGCAAGCTCAAAGAACTCACCGAGCGCAGTCGGCATGATGAAATCGTCGTTGTCGACAAAGGTAATGTACTTGCCCACCGCGTTTTTAATTCCGACGTTGCGAGGTATGCCCGCCCCGCCAGAATTCTTTTTGGTGGAAAGAATCTTCAAGCGTCCGTCAAAGTGCGGCAAAAGTTTCTTAACCTCCTCAACGCTGTTATCCGTAGAGCAGTCGTTCACCACAAGAACTTCATAGTCCGTGAACTTCGAGGCGAGAACACTGATTAAACATTGCCGGATATATTTCTCAGCATCGTACAGCGGGATAATCACAGAGACTGAACAGTTTGTCATAGAATTCCTCCTAAAAAAATTCCGCTCACCTTGGAGCGGCTGATTATCTTCTGTTTAGTTGCCTTCGAGTCAATTCCTGCACCAATTCTATTGCACTGCGTCCAAGCCCCGTCTCCCGCGATATGTCTTCGATTGACATGCCGGACAAGAGCATTTCCTTTATCACTGCTGAATCAGTAGTTTCTAACTTGAGGTCTCGACGTTCGGGCAATATCTTCTTCGGCGGCGGCGTAGGCTTGGCTTCTACTGCGTTGCTTTGTTCAGCTGCTCTTATCGCCTCGACTGCCGCTTTCCTTACGTCACGGGCTGAACGTGCGCTTCGACGTTTCTGCTGTAAAGGCTTTGCTTGATTGTCCTCGACTTCTGCAGACGAATGCTTTGCCATCTCCGCTGATGCCTCGTGTAATCTCTTGCGTGTCGCCTCAATCTTGACTGGGTCGGCATCGACGACTGCCACGGGCTTTTTGTTTTCGGGCGACAACACGATTGACTTGCGCGGAGGCGGCGGTTGCTCGGCTAAGGACTCTTGCAAAAGCTTATCGAACTCATTGACTGCTGGTCGGATAATCGGCGGCACTGTGATTGGTCCGAGAGGATTAATCGGTTCGGCGGGAGTCGTCGTCACCTGCGCGGGAGGCGTCGTCTTTATGGGCGGAGGTTTGACTTCGGGCTTTGGAGGTTTTATTTCATGCGGCTTTATCGGCGTGATTGGCGGCGCAGTCGGGGGTGTGAATAGCGGAATTTGCGGAATCGTGACGGGCTGTTGAATCGGTAGCGGTGCCGTCATTGCCAAATTTATCTTCCGTTCGACGATGTCTATCTTGCGTTGCATGGAATCTATTTCTACGCCCGCATCGTCAAGGCGTGCCAATAAGTCTCTTATCTCGCCGGATTGACCTTCGCTTTTCTTTAGCAACTTCTTAAGCTCGGTGACACGTCCTTCAAGTTGCGTGCGATTGCGTTCGGACTCGTCGAGAACATCTTCAAGGTGCGTAACGTGATTTTCCATGCGCCCGATAATCTCGTTAGCTGTCCGCTCAAGTTCCTGCTTAAGCTTGCCCGTCGAGTCAGCAACCTCTCTACGTTCCAAAGCGTCTTGCTTGCGTCTTCTCGTATTTGACCAGGCAACGAAAACAATTCCCGCGCCGACTACTATCAGCAGTAGCATTAACTCGGTAATCATGTTAAAAAGAAATATCCACGAAGTGACCGCGCCTGGGGTCTACGGCATAATTTTCATCTTCGTCTTGTTCGAGTTCCTCGCGTTGTTGAGCACGATAATAATAACCGCCTTGCCTGCTCCGACGGTCTGGGTCGTCTTTGATTACGCGACCTTCTGCCTCTTCCTTATTGCGAACTTGCTTTTGCTTAAGCTGAGCGTCTTCCTTTTCGCGCACGGTCTGGAAAGCCTGTTGCAATGCCGAGGCGTTATTCATGTCCTGCTGAACTTGAGAGGCGTTGTTGGCGTTCGCATAAGTCATTTGTACTCCAACCGGTGCAAGTTCCATTTGTTATCCCTCCAATCAATAGGTGCCGACTTCGACCTCGCCCTCGTCATTAAGTGCGATACTGCAATGTTTATACTCCGATTGAATGCTCTTTAGAATGTTGTTGACGGAAAGGCGCGTGCCTGGATAGATTGTGCCGCTTACTCTAATCTTGCCTTTCTTCATGTTCGTTAGTTGCGCTTCAATCTCCAAAATTCTCTTCTCGTCGCGTTTAATCTGTCCTGCCAACGGGAATTGCGAACGTGTCAAAGCGTTAATTGATTCCACGCGGCTCGGCGGCAACTTGTTAACGTCAATCTTCGACAGCGTGTTAAGAGTCTGCATTATGTGCGTCAAACGTTTCTTGGACTCTTTGTAAGACTTGCGCAACGCTTGATACTCCTTCTGCAAGTTCGGGTCGACGCCGACGGAAACTTTCGTGACGACAAATGACGAGTTGCCGATAACCTTAACGCTAACCATCTCGCCCGCCACAGCATGACCGCCGGTTATCTGCCCGTGCTTGTCCTCCATGATAAGACGCTTGCCCGCACGGATTTGGGAATGCAATGCAATGTCAGCAATAAAGACATCATTGCCCGCCTCAATCAAGGCGTTCTCAGCAAAGGCAGTCCTTACATCGTGCTCAGCATAAACCTTAGCCCTGTCCGCGCCCGTGATGCCGCCGCTTATGTAGACGTTGCGCCCAGTGACCTCCGCGCCGTTGATTGAGCCTTTAATCTCAATGTCACCCGTCGCCTTGACTTTGAAACCTTGCTCCACGTCGCCTTTAATCTGAACTGTGCCATCGAATTCAATATCACCCGTCTGCACACCGACGCCGCCTTTAATCTCAAGCCTTGGGTCGACGCTTATCCGCGAGCCTTTATCGACAATTTGCCCGTTGCACGTGGCAATCAATCTGTGTTCGCCGACGACTTTAGTATTCTTGCCTTCGGGCATGGGGCAAGGTCTTCCGTTCTGCGCGGGGACTGGTTCGCCTAAAATATTTTTGCCGGGCGTGCCTTTCGTCTGCGGAATGCGAATCGCCAGCGTCTGATTCTCCTTGGCAAGCACGAACAGATTTAAATCTTTATAGTCAACCTTGTCATACTCATCGACGACGGGTTTGCCTTGAATGCCTAAATCAAACTTCCTGTCAATGTAAGCGTTTTCGCCGGGAATGGGCAAGAGACCTTCCGCCGCAACGAATGAAGTCAAGCTTTTTATGCCAATGTCGATTGCGTCTTCGTTAATGCCGTAGACGACGCCAGCCTCACTCAAAGCCGCCATGACCATTTCTTTTGTTGGAAGTCGTGCGCCGTCCCTCGTATCGTATTTTATAGTTGCCTTCATCTTGTCGCGAGGCATTTCGACGATAAGACGTGCATAAGGCTCCTCCTCATCGCCGAAGAAAATTTTTTCATCACCGACTGCCGCCCTTAAAACGTCTTCGGTGATTTGCACAGGCTCGGCGATTCTTTGAGGTCGCCCGTTAGCCTCGCGCATTGTCCGAGAAAGAATTCCAACGTCATAATCCAAAACTTTACAATCGCGCAGAATTTGACGCATATCGGACAGCTCAAAAAGACGCTCGCCGTCCACACTGGGATAAACTGTCAAATAAACGCCGTCTGGTTTGAATTCATACTTATAACCAGATGCCGGACCGCCCAAGATAAGATTTTCACTCATCCCGCGTCCTCCTTTCCTAAAGTAAATCTTCTTTGCTTTGCGCCAAATAGCCGCGCATCCTAAAAATCGCCTTCGTGTGTAGTTGAGAGATTCGCGCTTCGGTTAGGTGCATTACCAAACTTATTTCCTTTAGCGTCATCTCTTCATAATAGTACAACGATACGACGGTTCTTTCCTTTTCTGGCAGACGTTCAATCGCCTTGGCAAGTGTCTCTTTAATCTCGAAAAGTTCAGTTGAGTTGGCGGGGTTCGTGTCGACTGCTTCGGCGGCATCCGTCTTTAGGTAGTCTTCAAGCGGAATGACTGTTGCCGAGTTGCACTGACTGACAAGAAGTTGCAGTTCATCAACTGAAATCTCCAATGCCTCTGCCAATTCCGTATCAGTCGCCGCCCGCCCAAGTTCCGTTTCAAGCTTGCAAACCGTCTGTTCATACTTGCGAATCTTTTGCCGCATGGAAACGGGTATCCAATCTTTGGAGCGCAGGTAGTCAATCATTGAGCCACGAATCCGAACGCCCGCATAAGTCTCAAACTTTATATTGCGCGTGATGTCGAAACGGTCAATCGCGTCCAGCAGTCCGAAGAAGCCGCTACTCAAAAGGTCGTCTTTGTCTAGGTGTTGCGGCAAGCTAACTGCCAGACGCCCGCAGACAATCCTGACGAGCGGCAGATAGTGTTCGGCGATTGCGTTGCGCACTTCCACGGATTTTGTTTCCTTGTACCTTAGCCACAATGCCGAGATGTCTTTTTCCTTCGAGTCACTTTCCATAGTTGATTCACCGTCCCTCGTCACGCTTTAATTCAATTTTGATTCGCGAACTGTCCAAAGTCCATCGGGCGGAAAGTATCTTCAGCTACTGGTTCTTCTTCGTGAAGATACTCTGCGCGGTTGAAGTTTTCATTAGTCTCAGCAAAGGGCGCGTCGTCTATGAAGTGTTCAAGCTCGCGTTTGGTCTTGAAGATAGCATATTCCTCGCAACTCATCAAAAAAATAAAACTCACCAAACTGGTAAAAGAAAAGGCTGATAAAGCTCGCGATGCCACAGTCCCTCCGCTCACGAAATCGCTTGTCAGCCCCGAAATAAGTACGATAAACAATGCTACCATGCCGACCGCCAATGAAATAATAATCCTTTTGATGGGCATGACGCTTTCAAGATAACCGTAAAATCCTGTCAAAGTTTTTCACCACTGTTAATCAATAAAACTCTGTTGTCAATTTAGATATTTCGCAATGCTGGCGTCGGCAATCTCTTTAACAACTGCCGCGCCGATATTTTTGTAGAAATGGCAAACGCGCTCTTCCGGGACAAGCAAGTCGCCCGCGTCCGTGATTCCGTCCAACAGACAACCGCCGCCGCAACTATTCAAATGCGGACATTCGGCGCATTGTGGTTGCGATTTAAGATAATCTGCCATTTTTATTTCCAACACGCCGCGATAAAATTTATCTTCCAAAGCTTCAGGCAACGTTTGCTCGAAAATCGCGGGGAACTTGTCGGCAATGACCGTATCGGAAAATCCCATGCACGGGACGACGCGTCCTTCCGGTCCGATAAAAATACTGTGTTGTATGCTACCGCAAGCGGCTATCTTCGACCAATCTGCGCCGGCGGAAATTTTTTGCATGAAAGAGATTTCGTAATTGCGAGGGTTTTCGCGTCGGCAGGTAAAAAATCCTTCCAAGTGGATGTCAAGCGGCGAGCCGTCGGCGTACCATTGCGGAATATATTCGCGGTAAATTTCCCAAGCTTCGTCGAACGTGAGCGCGTACTCCTGCGAATATCGTTTCCAAATGCCAAGCTCTTGAGGCGTGCTGACCATTAACACGGCAACTCCAAGCTTTGCCAAAAAATTTGCCGTCGGACGTAATGAATCGCGGTTGAGCTTGTGCAAGCACATTGACGCCGTAGCCCGAAATTTTCTTTGTTGCAAAAGTTTGAAACCGTCAATCGCCTGACGCTCGGAACCTTTGACACCGCGCAACCAATCATGATGCCCCAAGCCGTCAAAGCTCAACTGGAAAGTCGGTCGCTGATTATTTTTTCCAACACGTCAAGCACATGATTATCAAGCAAGCTCGCGTTGGTGAAGACGATTCCGATTTTTATTTGCGCGGCGACAAGTGCGTCGAAAATTTTTTCCCAATCGTCGCGGATAAAAGGTTCGCCGCCCGTGATGTCAACCTTGCGAATCCCGCAACGTTTTAACTCGCTGACCGTGAACAAGCATTGCTCAAGCGTCGGTTGCGTATGACGATTGTCGGGCGCGGAAACCAAACAGTGACGACAGCGGAAGTTGCACTTGCCCGTAATTGACCATTGCACCTTGTCGACGTAGCGGCACGGAAAAATTTTGTAGCGTTGATAAGACTTCGGCGGCTCAAGCGGATTGTCGGACTTGATGAGCACGCCCGCCTTAATCATGTCGTCAAAAACTTCGCGCACGTCGTCGGACAGGTCGCAAAGGTCGTGTTCGCCGTCACAGTGCAACAGCTCCAAAAACGTCGGCTTGTCGAAAAAAATCGGCTCGTCGTCAACGTGTTCACCGCGCTCGGCACGCACGGCATACGGCAAGAGCTTAAAGCCCCGAAACGCGAACGGCTCCGCAAGCTTGTAATACATGGTGTCCTCCGTTCGCGATTATCAATTAAAAATCACTTCGCAACCGTTGTTTGTACCCCAGCAAAAAGGAATTTCACCGCGTGCATAGCGGCCTGTGCATTTGGGGGGTTTTACGCCTTTGGGCACTCCGCCAGCAACCTGTTCGAGTTCTTCGTGGTCGAGCAGTTCGGCTTCGGCGGCGGCAATCTCAAGTTGCATTGCCGTGACTTTGTAGCCGAGTTCATTAGCCGCACGCGATTTAACTTCGGCTTCACTCAAATTTTTGTTAGCAAGGGCGATTCGATTTGCGACGGTGCCGAATCTTTTGGCAAGGTCTTCGTCGGCTTCAACGTCGCGCATGAAACGTTCGAGTTCGTTCATATCAAAAACCTCCGTTTGCGATTAACCAAACAAGTGTGTATAGCAACCGTAGTTTGTGCCCCAGCAATGAGGAACTTCGCCGCTTTGAAATTTACCTGTACATTTAGAATGTCTGTGGTACCTCCCCCCCCGCGACTTGTTCGAGTTCGTCGTCGTCGAGCAGTTCTTTTTCAGCGGCGGCAATCTCAAGTTGCGTTGCCGTGACTTTGTAGCCGAGTTCGGACATTGCACGCGCTTTAACTTCAGCTTCACTCAAATTTTTGTTAGCAAGGGCGATTCGATTTGCGACGGTGCCGAATCTTTTAGCAAGGTCTTCGTCGGCTTCAACATCGCGCATGAAACGTTCGAGTTCGTTCACGACATACACCAGCTAAATATTTTTTTCGCCGCGGTCGATTGTTTTGATTTTGTAGGAGCCGTTGGACAAGTCGATAGAAACTGTGCGCCCGTAGTTGCCGCCGGTATCCTCGGCTACGATTTTAATTCCGTTGCGGCGAAGAATCTGCTTGCAAGTTTCAGCGTTGCGGGAGCCGACCTTCATAATGTCGCTTGCATTTGAGAAGGCAAACATTTGCGCACCGCCCGCAATCTTAGCTTGAAGCCGAGCCTTAGTCGCGCCCAATGCCACAACGTCATTAATCATAAGCGGGATACCCGTATCGGCGAACTTTGCGGGATTGTCGCTGAAACGTGCTTGCGTGCTATCGGGCAACATGATATGCAGAAGCCCGCCGACTTTTTTTACAGGGTCGTAGAGGGAAACTCCAATACATGAACCCAAGCCATAACTTATTAGGGTGGACGGTGAGCGACCGACTTTATAATCTGCCATGCCTACTTTGATAAGAGCTGCCATAATTATTCAACTCCCACTGCCTTGACAAGAGTTGTCAGCGAGCCGGGGTCGGGCACGAGGAAGAAGTGTCCTTGTACGCTGTCGTCTTCAG
>JAFWCT010000091.1 GCA_017534385.1 Selenomonadaceae bacterium | reverse complement strand
TCCTGATCGTCGTCAGACATTGGGAATCCGTTGGCTAGTCAATTACGCCAGACTGCGCGGAGAAAAGACTATGGACGCTAGACTTTCAGGCGAACTTATGGACGCAGCTAACAACACCGGCGCATCGATTAAGAAGAAGGAAGACACCCACAAGATGGCGGAGGCGAATAAAGCTTTCGCGCACTATCGCTGGTAAGGAGCAAGTTAAGTGTCAAGAGAGTTTTCATTAGAAAAAACTCGCAACATAGGTATCATGGCGCACATAGACGCCGGCAAGACGACTACGACCGAGCGGATTTTGTTTTATACGGGTGTCAATCACAAGCTCGGCGAAGTCCACGAAGGCGCGGCGACTATGGACTGGATGAAGCAAGAGCAGGAACGCGGCATTACGATAACTTCGGCGGCGACAACTTGTTACTGGAAGGATACGCGAATAAACATTATCGATACGCCAGGACACGTTGATTTCACGGTCGAGGTTGAAAGATCTTTGAGAGTTTTGGACGGCGCACTAGCAATCCTAACGGCACGCGGTGGCGTCGAGCCTCAGACGGAAACTGTTTGGCGGCAGGCGGAGCGTTATAACGTCCCGCGCATGGCTTACGTCAATAAAATGGACATCACTGGCGCGGACTTCTACCACGTTATTCAAATGATGCGCGATAGACTTCATACAAACGCCGTAGCAATTCAACTACCGATTGGCGCGGAAGATAACTTTAAAGGGATTGTCGACCTCGTCAAAATGGAAGCGATTGTTTACGACGACGACCTAGGCAAAGTCTCAAGGGAAGTTGAAATCCCCGATGATATGCTAGACATGGCGGAAGATTATCGCGATAAGCTTTTGGAAGCTTGTGCGGAACAAGACGATGACTTCATGGAAAAATATCTCGGCGGCGAAGAAGTCACAATCGACGAGGTTAAAGCCGTGATTCGCAAGGCGGTTATCAACTGCACGATGACGCCTGTCACTTGCGGCACGTCTTATCGAAATCGTGGCGTTCAACCGTTGCTAGATGCGATTGTTGACTACATGCCCGCCCCGACGGATATTCCGCCGATTGAAGGTGTCACGCCCGACGGCAACGAGGATTCACGCCCCGCAAGCGACGAAGAACCTTTTGCCGCGTTAGCTTTCAAGATTATGACAGATCCTTTCGTCGGCAGGCTAGCGTTCGTCAGAGTTTATTCCGGCGTTCTAAAGAGCGGTTCCTACGTTTACAACTCGACGAAGGGCAAGAAGGAACGCATTGGGCGAATCCTCCAAATGCACGCGAACAACCGCAAGGAAATTAATTATCTCTACAGCGGCGATATAGCGGCAGTTGTCGGTTTAAAGGATACGACGACGGGCGATACCCTCTGCGACGAAGCGCACCCGATTATCCTTGAGTCAATGGAATTCCCCGACCCGGTCATCTCGGTTGCGGTTGAGCCTGCGACTAAGAACGACCAAGACAAAATGGGAATTGCATTGCAGAAGCTCGCTGAGGAGGATCCAACCTTCAAAGTGCGCACCGACCCTGAGACTGGACAGGTTATAATCTCTGGCATGGGCGAATTGCATTTGCAGATTATCGTAGACCGCATGTTAGACGAGTTCAAAGTTGATTGCAAAGTCGGTGAGCCGCAAGTCGCTTACCGCGAGACTATTCGCAAGACGCAAAAGGCAGAAGGTAAATTCGTTCGTCAAACGGGCGGTCACGGGCAATATGGACATTGTTGGCTTGAGATTTCGCCTAACGAGACTGGCGCAGGCTTCGTCTTTGAAAATAAAATCGTCGGCGGCGTCATTCCCAAAGAGTACATCAATCCGATTGAGGCGGGCGTCAAGCAAGCAATGGAGAACGGAGTACTTGCGGGCTTCCCGATGGTTGACGTTAAGGCGACTGTTTATGACGGTAGCTTTCATGAAGTCGACAGCTCGGAGGCAGCGTTCAAAATCGCAGGTTCGCTTGCGTTCAAGTCGGCGGCTGAAAAGGCTAAACCGGTGTTGCTTGAGCCTTATGTCAAAGTCGAAGTCACGGTTCCCGAAGATTACATGGGCGACGTTATCGGCGATTTGAATTCAAGACGCGGCAAGATTGACGGCATGGAACCGCGCAATAACTTGCAAATCATTCATGGATTCGTTCCGCTGTCAGAGATGTTCGGCTATGCGACCGACTTGCGTTCCAAAACTCAAGGGCGCGGCTCCTACTCAATGGAAGTTGCTTACTATGATGAAGTTCCGAAGAATATT
>JAFWCT010000090.1 GCA_017534385.1 Selenomonadaceae bacterium | reverse complement strand
GCTTGCCGTGTGATAAACTTTCGCCGTTAGTATAACAAAATAATTTGAGATTTAGTAGGTGAAAACTTTGAAAGGGAAACTGATACTGCAGGACGGCACGACCTTTCGCGGGCAACTGTTCGGCGGCTCCAATGCCACGACCGAGGGCGAAGTCGTCTTTAACACGGGCATGACCGGCTATCAAGAAATTCTGACTGACCCTTCCTACTGCCGGCAAATCGTCACGCTGACTTATCCGCTAATCGGCAACTACGGCACGGCTAAGCAATTTAATCAGAGCCGCAAAAGTTTCGTCGGCGGCTTAATCGTCGGTGAACTGTGCGAAAAGCCTTCTAGCTCGTCAATGCAAAAGACACTTGCCGAATTCCTCACGACGGAAAAGATTCCTTGCCTCTATGACGTGGACACACGAGCCTTAACGCGCAAGATTCGTTCGGCGGGCACAATGAAAGGCGTTATCGTAAGCGAATACACCTCGCAGGGCACGATTGATGAGATGATGTCTTTGCCAATTAGAAAGAACGTCGTCGAGCAAGTGACAACGCCAGTTAGTTACACGCTTGACGGCAGGGAGGGTGCGCCTTACGTCGTGACAATGGACTTTGGCATTAAGCGCAATATCCTAGACGCCCTGCGCAAGTTGGGTTGCAAGGTTACAGTTGTCCCCGCGAAGAGTCCCGCCGAAGCAGTCCTTGCACTCAATCCCGACGGAATCTTTTTATCAAATGGCCCCGGCGACCCTAAAGACGTTCCCGACATTGTCCGCGAAGTCAAAAAGCTCATCGGGCAGCGTCCAATCTTCGGCATATGCTTAGGGCATCAGATACTTGCTTTGGCATTGGGCGCGAACACTTACAAGCTTAAGTTCGGGCATCGCGGCTCCAATCAACCCGTCAAAGATTTGCGCACAGGCAAGGTTGCAATCACGTCGCAGAATCACGGCTACGCAATCGACGCGAAGTCTCTGGAGGGATTGCCGGTTCAAGTCACGCACATTTCATTGAATGACGGCACGATTGAGGGTTTCCGTCATACGTCTTTGCCGATTAGTTCAGTGCAGTATCACCCTGAGGCCGCGCCTGGTCCTAATGATAGCGTTCGCCTGTTCGACGAGTTTATAGATAATATGCGCAGTGCTAAGGGGGAATGAAGTTTGCCTAAGAAAAAGAATCTCAACAAGATAATCGTCATTGGTTCGGGGCCAATAGTCATCGGGCAGGCGGCGGAGTTTGATTACGCAGGCTCGCAGGCTTGTCGTTCGCTGAAGGAGGAAGGCTTGGAAGTCGTCCTTGTCAACTCGAATCCCGCAACGATAATGACTGATGCCAACATTGCCGACCGTGTCTATATTGAGCCGTTGACTGTCGACTTCTTGACGGCAATAATCGAGAAGGAACGCCCCGACGGATTGCTTGCGACGCTCGGTGGGCAGGCGGGCTTGAACTTAGCAGTACAGCTGGCGGAGAGTGGTGCGCTTGACAAATACAACGTGGAACTGCTCGGCACTTCGATTGACGCGATTAAGAAGGCTGAAGACCGCGAGCTATTCAAGGAGACAATGGAACGCATTGGCGAACCCATTCCCGAATCAACGATTGTCGAAGACATTCACGGGGCGATTGACTTCGCTAATCAAATCGGCTACCCGCTGATAGTTCGTCCGGCTTACACTTTAGGCGGCACGGGCGGCGGTATCGTCAACAACGAGGAAGAACTTATCGAGACGACTTTGCGCGGGCTTAAGTACTCAATGATTGGGCAGGTGCTTATCGAACGTTCAATCGCTGGTTGGAAGGAAATTGAGTACGAAGTCATGCGCGACGGCAACGACAACTGCATAACGATTTGTAGCATGGAGAACTTCGACCCCGTCGGCGTTCATACGGGCGATTCAATCGTCGTGGCACCAACACAGACGCTTACTGACCAGGAATATCAAATCTTGCGTTCGGCGAGCTTGAAGATTATCTGTGCGCTTGAGATTGAGGGCGGTTGCAATATCCAGTTCGCGCTTGACCCGAAGAGCCAAAGCTATTACGTCATCGAAGTCAATCCGCGTGTAAGTCGTTCGTCAGCATTGGCGAGCAAAGCGACGGGCTATCCGATTGCCAAAGTCAGCGTGAAGATTGCCATTGGTTACACGCTTGACGAGATTGTAAACGCCGTGACTAAGACGACTAAGGCTTGCTTTGAACCGAGCGTTGATTATATCGTTGTGAAATTCCCGCGTTGGCCGTTCGATAAGTTCGTTTATGCGGACACGACCCTTGGCACGCAGATGAAAGCAACCGGTGAAGTTATGAGCCTTGACCGGACGTTTGAGGGCGCGATACTAAAGGCGGTTCGCAGTCTGGAGATTGGCGTTAATCGTCTGCATATGGACAAGATGGACGATTGGGATAACGATAAGATTAAGAAACGCCTGAGCCGCGTCGACGACGAAAGACTTTTCCTTATCGCCGAGGCATTGCGCAGAGGTATCTTCACGCCTGAAGAGGTCGCCGACATCACGAAGATTGACCGCTGGTTCATTGACAAGATAAAGAATATCACGGATATGGAAGTTCGCTTGCAGAGAGGCGACCTCAACGCCAAGACATTGCGCGAGGCAAAACTTCTGGGGCTTGCTGATAAGTCAATCGCCGAGCTGACTGGCGCGAAGCTCAGCGACGTTCGCGACATGCGCAAGCAGTTTAAAATCTTCCCTGTGTATAAGATGGTCGACACCTGCGCGGCTGAGTTCGAGGCGGCGACGCCTTACTACTACTCGACTTATCGCGGCGAGGTTGATGAAGTCGAAGTCAGCAAGAACCGTAAGATAGTCGTCTTAGGTTCCGGACCGATTCGCATAGGGCAGGGCGTCGAGTTCGATTATTGTTCAGTGCATAGCGTCTGGGCACTGCGCGAGGCGGGTGTTGAGGCGATTATCATTAACAACAACCCTGAAACGGTTTCGACTGACTTTGACATATCCGATAAGCTTTACTTCGAGCCACTGACGACTGAAGACGTGCTGAACATTATCGATAAGGAAAAGCCGGAAGGTGTCATTGTGCAATTCGGCGGGCAGACGGCGATTAATCTTGCCGCGAGCTTAGCGGAGGCTGGCGTTAAGATTTTCGGTACGAGTGTGGACAACATAGACCGCGCAGAAGATCGTGAACGCTTCGACGAGATGTTGACTGAACTAAATATCCCGCGACCAAGAGGAATCAGCGTAACAAACCTAGACGACGCCATAACCGGTGCCGCGAATATCGGTTATCCTGTCATGGTTCGTCCGAGTTACGTCCTTGGCGGGCGGGCAATGGAGATTGTCTATAACGAGGAAGAGTTGCGCGATTACATGAGCCGCGCCGTCAAAGTCACGCCCGACCACCCTGTCCTAGTCGATAGGTATATGCAAGGCACGGAGGTTGAGGTTGATGCGATTTGCGACGGCGTGGACGTTGTTATCCCCGGCATAATGGAGCACGTCGAGAGGGCTGGCGTTCACAGCGGCGATAGTATTGCCGTTTATCCGCCGCAAACTCTGCCGTCGAAGGTTATCTACACAATCACCGACTATACTAAACGCATGGCAATCGCGCTTGACGTTCACGGGCTGTTGAATATTCAATACGTCGTGGCGGATGGTCGCGTTTATGTTATCGAAGTCAATCCTCGTTCAAGTCGCACGGTTCCTTTCCTCAGCAAGGTCACGAATATTAAAATGGTCAACGTGGCGACGCGTGTGGCACTCGGCGAGACGCTTAAGGGTATGGGCTACTATTCGGGACTGGTTGAGCCAAAGCCTTATGTCGCGGTTAAAGCTCCAGTGTTCTCGTTCGCCAAGATGCAAGACGTGGACATTTCCCTAGGACCGGAGATGAAGTCTACCGGCGAGGTCATGGGCATTGATTACCACTACGCCCGCGCACTTTATAAGGCGATAACCGGTGCGGGCATGAACATTCCTAAGCACGGCTGCATACTGTTCACGGTCGCTGACAAGGATAAGGAAGAGATGAAGCAACTTGCCAAAGCGTTCTCGGAGCTGGGCTTTAAGATTGTGGCGACGGAGGGAACTGCTAAGGCTTTGCAATCAATCGGCATTGCGGCGGAGGTAGTCGGCAAGGTTCATCAGCGTAGCACGGATATTATCCAGATGATTAAGCTCGGCAAGATTCACATGGTCGTTAATACTCAAGCCCCCGGCAAGCACATTGCCAAGGACGGTTTCCGAATTCGTCGTGCCACGGTTGAATTGGGCGTGCCCTGCCTGACTAGTCTTGATACTGCGTGGGAAGTCATGCGCGTCTTGAGTTTCATGCGCGATAGACGGCTTGTCTACTCTCTGGCGATTCAAGATTACGTCGGCGGCGGCGATGCACTGGCATGAGCAACGTAGAATATCAGTTGGGCGAACGTGTTTTCGAGTGGGACTCTGATAAAGCCAAATCGAATTGGCGAAAACATACCGTGAGCTTTGAGGACGCGGCTTTAGTCTTTGCTGATGAAAACCGCATTGAACGTTATGACAACGAACATTCTTACGACGAAGACCGCTACATAACTATTGGCAAGGTAGAAAGCATTCTTTTTGTCATTTATACTGAACGTGGCGAGATTACTCGGTTAATTTCGGCGAGGCTTGCAACCGCCAAAGAGAGGAGGGATTATTATGCTGGTAACGAAAGTTATTGACCTCAATGCACCATTAAGACCCGAACAACTCGAACGCTTGAAACTTTTGGAGAACATGACCGACGATGACATTGTTTACGATGAAGATTGCCCACCGCAAACAGATGAACAACTCAAGCTGTTCAGGCGCGTGAATCCTCGACGCAAGAAGGAAGCAGTCGGCTAACGTCTGTTGAACGGCTCGGCACTTAAGGACTTGCCGTCCGTGCGGAACTTGATTAAGCCGTCTTGGTCTGTGCGATAAATCTTCGTCGACAAGCTCTCCAATCGTTGCAAGACTTCGGGGCGAGGATGACCGAAATTATTTCCGTAGCCCACGCTGATAACTGCGCACTTAGGCTTGACAGCTCGCAGGAAGTCTTCGCTGGAACTGGTCGCGCTACCGTGGTGCCCGACCTTTAACACCGTGCTTTGAACGTCGACGCCTTCGCGAAGAATTTGCTCTTCAATCTCCTTAACCAAGTCGCCGGTGATTAGGAAAGTCACTTCGCCATAACGGACGCGATAGACGTTAGAAATCTCGTTGCCAGTGCCGACTTGAGGCGCGTAGAGGATTTCGACTTGCACGCCGTCCACGTCAAAGACTTCGCCCGCATGACCAGCTCGCAAGCTCGGCAAATGTTCTTCAGCAATACCGAAGACTGCCGCATACTCCGATTTACTTTCACCCGCAGTGATGACCTCACCGACGGGAAATTTTTTTATCACGGCACCCGCACCCGTTGCGTGATCCTCGTGGACGTGCGTCAGGAAAATCTTATCGACCGTGCGAATGTTCTCGTGCTTTAGGTAAGGGACGACGACTCGCCCGCCCACGTCAAACATATGCTCGCGGACTCCGCCCGTGTCGAAGATTAAGCAGCGTCCATGCGGCGTGAGGACAACTGCGCAATCCCCTTGCCCCACGTCGACGAAACTAACTTCAAGCTCTCCGCCGACGCGCAAGACATTCAACACAAGCAAGAAGATTATCGGCAACAAAACTATCGGGCGACGCAGAATCAACGCGGCGTAATAAAAAAAGCCCGCAAGCAGTCCGAGTGTTGGAACTTGCACGGAACTTAGCGGCAGGCTCGCGAAGACTCTGTTAAGCTCCACGCCCGCCCCGAAGATTAAAGCCTCGCCGATGAAGAAAATCTTTCCAAGCACAGGAACGACCGCCGCAATGATTCCGCCGAGCAACCCGCCGATGATGACGACTTCCAATAGCGGCATGACGAACACATTAGCCAAGACCGAACTCAACGAAACTTGATTGAAGTACCAGACGATGACCGGCAGGCTTGCAAGTTGCGCGGCGATTGTCATTGATGCCGGCGTGGAAAAGAACTTCGGCAAGCGTTCCATTGCGTTGAGCAAGTCTTCGGACAAGTACATAAGCCCAGCCGTCGCCGTGAAGCTCAGTTGGAAACTTATGTCGAAGATTAGGAGCGGTTGATGGATTAGCATTACCAGAGCTGTTAAGGTTAAGAGGCGTGCGCCTTCCGCCTCCGCGTCGAGTGTCTTAGCAAAGAAGATTAACGTTCCCATTGACGCCGACCGCAAGACTTGAGGCAACAGCCCGCTTAGGATTGCATACGTGCCGATGACGAACAGCCCGATTGCGAACGTCAGCCCGCGAGGCAGTCTTAGTAGCAAGCACAGCCACGCCGTTGCCACTGCCAATAAGCTCATGTGCGAGCCGCTGACTGATAGGATATGCACAATGCCGGTTGTTTGGAAGTCGCTGACGAGTTCGGGATTAAGCCCCGCATAACCGCCAAAGAGCATTGCAAAGATTGCCGCAGCGTCATCAGCCGACATGACACCCTCCATTGAGTCGCGGTAGTGTTCACGGATAGCCGCCACGAGTCGCAGAAACTTTATCCAAAGTCCTCCGTCGACTTCCTTAATCAAAAGACCTTGCTTGCCCGCCGACATCCGAGCCGTAATGCCGTTGGCCTTCATGCGGGTTACGGTGTCGATTTGCCCAGGGTTGTTGTAGTTGTTAAGGAGCTTTAAATTGCCGCGTGCGGAGATTCTATCGCCGATACGAGCCTTGGGAAGTTGTTCGGCGTCCTTAGGGTAGTAAGTTAGAATCAGCCCGCCGGACATGTTCCCTTGCACGTCGACGACGAAACGCACTTGAGTTAAGCCGTTGGGCAAAATCTTCTTCTGAGGCTCCTCGCGTATGATTCCTGTTATCTGAACCGATTGCCCGGCGAACTTGCTAACGTCATTGTCAGGAAGGCTATCGGCGGCATGAAGTCTTAAGGCTCCGAGCGCAAAAAAAATTATCGGGCAGATTATCCACGCAGTCAAAGCCTTCTTCCTCCACGTGAAGATTATTCCGCCGATAAGCAACGCCGCGCAGGTTATGATTAAGAACCTCGGCGAGCAATGAAAATATTCCATGAAGAGCACGCCCGCCGCTAAAGACGCGAGCCAGACGTTTAGCATTGAGTTAGGAACTTTAGCTTTCATGAGCAGTTGGAATCTCCAGAGTAAAGGTCGTGCCCTTACCGAGTTCACTGGCGACAGAAATTTTAATCTCGTGACTATCAGCAATCCATTTGGCAATCGACAATCCAAGCCCGCTACCATTTGCCTCGCTGACTAAATCCTCGCTGTCGATACGGTAGAACCTGTCGAAGATTTTAGTTTGATTCTCCGGCGCGATGCCAATGCCCGAATCCGATATGCTAAGCAAGACTTTATTACCGGCAAGCGTCGACGCAACACTGATTAAACCGCCCGCCGGCGTGTACTTGACGGCATTGTCTAAGAAAATCCTAAGCATTTGCCTAAGGGTCGTCTCGTCGCCGAAAACCTTAGCGGGCGCATTCGTCGTAAGTTCAACCGCGTGCGTCTGAACTACGGTCTTCATCTTGCTCATAATGTCGCCAACAATGTCATCTAAGTCCAAAGTCTTCTTGTTAAGCTTCTGGCGGTGTTGGTCGGTGCGCGAGAGGAATAGAAGATTTTCCAACAAGGCTTGCATATTCTGCGCCTCTGAGCCGATGACTTTGAGATTTTCCTTAAGTAGTTCCTCGTCAGCCGTGCCATAAGTCTCGATGAAGTCAATGTAGCCTTTGATGACGGCGGCTGGCGTCCTAAGTTCGTGCGAGGCGTCGGATACGAATTTCTGTTGCTTATTAATGCCGCCCTGCAATCGGTCAAGCATCTTGTTCAACGTCTTAGCAAGCTCGTTAAGTTCGTCGTTTGCCGTGCCGATTGGAATGCGTCCGCTCATCTTCTCGAAGGCAATCTCCCGCGCCAATTCGTTCATGGTCTTAATCGGCGTCAAGATTCGGCGACTAAGCACATAACCCACGCCGATTGCCAAAAGTATTCCAAAGAAGTCCAGAGCCAACAAAAACTTTTCCAGGTTGTCGAAGAGTGTTAGCTCAGAAGTTATCGTTCGGAAGAAATAAAGCGTGACAGTCTCGCCGTCATGGGTGTAGTCCATTTGCGCCCGATAAACCAACGCGGAACCGATTCGGGCAACGGCAAACTCACTGTCGGCGAATATAGGCGGGTCAGTCAGGATTCCTTTGTTAAAGCGTTCAATCGACGGATACTTTGCGTCGGTATCAATGAAGACCTCTCCGCGTTCGTCGACGGCTCTAAGGACAACTCCCACAACCAATGCCCCGCGAAAGTCATTGGGATTATAAGTGCCGTAATTCTCCTCCAGCTCGTCGAGGATTTTTTTTATCTGCTCCATGCTATAACGTATCGTCTTTTCGGCGGGGCTGTAAAGCGCAGTCATCACGCCGAGCCACATTGCAAAGTTTATCACGATAAGCAGAACCACAAAGCACAGCGCGTAGCCCAGAGTTATCTTTGTGGATATTTCAAAGCCGTTGACGCGGCGTTTAAGCCTTCTGATGACGCTCATTATCGTCGTCCTTTTGATTGTGCTTGCGAACGATGAACTTTAGCGGCGTGCCCTCGAAGCCAAAGCTATCACGCAGTCGGTTTTCTATGAAGCGCAGATAGGAGAAGTGTAAAAGCTCCGGCTCGTTAACGAAGATTATAAAGCGCGGTGGTTTGATGTCGGCTTGCGTCACGAAGAAAAGCTTTGCGGACTTGCCTTTCTTACTTGGCGGTGGATTGACGGCTACGGCGTCGCGTATCAGTTCGTTTAGGACGCTCGTTTGAATGCGCATTGACTGTTGCTCCGCCACGAACTTAACAAGCTCCGTCACTCGGTCGACGCGCTGTCCAGTCAAGGCACTGACATAGACGACTGGCGCATATTGCAGAAAGCCTAGCCGTTGCCTAAGCTCGTCGGTGAAACGATTGGTCGAACGGTCATGTTTATTCGGGAAGATGTCCCACTTGTTGACGACGATAACGCAGCCTTTGCCCGATTCGTGTGCATAGCCCGCAATCTTTTTATCCTGTTCAGTGACGCCGACGGGAGCTTCAATCAACATAAGCACAACATCTGCGCGGTCAATCGCACGTAGCGAACGAATCACGCTGTAACGTTCGACGGGTTCATCAATCTTTGACTTGCGCCGCATGCCCGCCGTATCAATCAGCGTGAACTTTGTCCCGTCAATAAAAAAGTGCGTGTCGATAGCGTCGCGGGTAGTGCCGGGTATGTCGCTTACGATAACTCGTTCCTCGCCGAGCATTTGATTAACCAATGACGACTTGCCAACGTTCGGTCGCCCGATAACCGCAATCCTTATCTCGTCCTCATCGCGGGTATCCTCTTTAGCCTGTGGAAAAGTTTTTATCACGGCGTCAAGCAGGTCGCCTAAGTTCAATGCATTGCTAGCCGATATTCCGACTGGCTCACCGAGTCCGAGGTTGTAGAACTCGTAAAGCTCGCTCTCAAGTTGCGGCGTGTCGATTTTGTTTACGGCAAGGACAATCGGCTTTAAGGCTCCGCGCAGGAACCTTGCAACGTCTTCATCATCAGCAGTCAAGCCTGCCCGCCCGTCGACCACGAAAATAATTACGTCCGCCTCCTCGACGGCTATCTTAGCTTGCGTGCGTATCTCCGTCAGCATTTTATCAGCAGACTTAATCTCGATGCCGCCCGTGTCTATCAGCGTGAATTCCTTGTCAAGCCAGGTGGCGTCCATGTATATCCTATCGCGTGTGACGCCCGCCATATCGTCGACTATCGACAGACGTCGCTTGCCAATCTGATTGAACAGCGTAGACTTGCCCACGTTCGGTCGCCCAACGATTGCCACTATTGGTTTGCTCATTTAAATTTCTCCTTCTAATGCCCGCTTAAATTCTGCGCCGTCGTGAATCGGCAAGACCTTAGCGGGTGCAAAGACTTCCCGAAGCTCGGCAAGCGTCACGTCGTCAAGGAAGACTTCCTCGCCCGCCCTAAGTGCCGTCGCCGGTATCAGTATCAAATCACGTTCGCAGCCGCGCAATGCCTCGATGATGTCCTGCCCTGTAAGCAAGCCCGACACGTTGACGCGTTCGCCGAAGAACTTATTCACAACAGGAACAATCCGCACGTTCGGCGCGTCGACTAACTGCCTTAAGACCTTAGCAAAGGAAGTCCCGCTTACCACGTCCACGACAACTTTTTTATCGGCGGAGAATGCCTCGGCTTTAAACTCCTCGATGAAGTTGCGCGTCATGCCGATTCCGTTTTCAATCTGCGGGAAGTCGTCATAGTATTCGACGGGCGGAAAATCTTTCTCGGCAAGGAAATAGAACTCGTCGCCCAAATAAATAAACGTCCGCTCTTCCTTAGCGCGGATTCTCTTTTGGAACGCCTCGACTTGTTCGATGACTTGTGCCGCCGACGCCTTATCGAATTGCTCAAGCGGGAACGGGTCGCGGCGATGACGTGTCACTCCCACGGGCACTATCGCCAAGCTCAGCGCGTGCGGTCGACGCTTTAATATCTCCGTTATCGTGAAGTCAAGCTCCGCGCCGTCGTTTAAGCCTTTGCACAGTACAACCTGTGTATGATACTCAACGCCAGCCCGCTCCAGTTCATCAAGCTGCCGTTGAATATTCGCGCCGAGCTTCGTCCGTAGCATTCTTGCTCTAAGGTCGGGATTCATTGTGTGAATTGACACGAACAGCGGCGACAGATGATATTTCTTTATGCGGCGGAAGTCTTTAGGCGTCAAGTTCGTCAGCGTGATGAAGTTCCCGAATAAAAACGACAGCCGGTAATCATCGTCCTTAATGGAAAGCGTCCGGCGCATGTTCGGCGCAATCATATCGACAAAGCAGAACACGCAATGATTCTTGCAACGCCGCACGCCGTCGAATACTGCCGATTCAAACTCCGCGCCAAGTTCCTCGTCCGCGTCCTTATCAAAGGCAATGATTTCGCGCTCGCCGTCCGCGTGCTCAATCAGCAACTCAATCTCCTCGTCGGCAAGCATAAAGCTTAAATCGATTATGTCTAGCGGCGTCCTTCCGTTAACTTGCAAAATCTTATCGCCCGCGACAAGTTCAAGTTCTTCTGCAAGACTGCCCGCTTCAATCTGTGTGATTAGTCCGTTCAAAAGTCTTCTCCTTAACCGAACGCCGGCGGGTCTTTAGCAAGCTCCCAATACTTTTCCGCCTCAGCGCGATTGCCTAACATGCCGTAGCAGTCGCCGATTAACTGATAAGCATCGCCGCAACCCCAATTCAAAGCCTCTTGCGCATCAGCCAAAGCCGCCTCGTAGTTGTGCATTGTGTAGAGTGCAAGCCCGCGACTGTACAACGCCCGCCAATTACGCTCGTTGAACTCCAAAGCCTTATCAGCGTACTCAATCGCCTTAAGCGGGTCGCTCTTTGTGTAGATATACGCAAGCTCGCCATAAGCCCCCGACATACTTGGACTTAACCTCAACGCCTGTTCAAAGTCCGACTGGGCAAGGGCAATGTTATCTTGATTCAAGTAGCACAGCCCGCGATAGAAATAATTATCCGCAACCGAAGGACGCAACTCAATCGCCCGCGTGTAATCTTTCAAGCTTGCGGGATAATCTAACGTGTAGTAAAGGAAATAATAGCCGCGAGCCTCGTAAGCCAGCGCGTTGTTCGGATTGAGTTCGATAGCCTCCGTCCAACAAGCCAAAGCCTTATCGTATGCCCAATCCGAGTTTATCAAGACAAAGCGATTGCCCTCCTCAAGTTGAACGTTCGACATAAAGATTTTATCCGCCTCCGAGAACGCTTGCTGAAGTCTTTCTTGGTTATCGGGCGAAGTCTTCTGCTTAGCCTCCGTCTTTAGCTGTTCAATCAATCGCTGTTGTTCATCAAGCTGGCGTTGAAGTTCAAGATTCTTTTCGACAAGTGATTCACGCTCCGCAACGCCTTTAGCAATCCATTCGTCAACGTTATCAGTATCAATGCTAGCCAGAACCGTCGCCCGATACATAATGCCGCCGTACTCATCCATTGGAATAACTTTGTAATCGACGCTGATAACCTTGAGGATACCGCTCGTCATGCTCTCGACTTCATCGGTGACAAGCTCGAAGTTCGACATCTTAGAATAGCTCTTGATATAAACGCCAGCCTTCTCCTGAGCGTTACGTTCAGCGTAAAGCTTTGCGCGTTGTTTAGCCACGTCGGGAGTTTCAAAGTCGCTCATGATGTATTCGCCGACGCCGTCATAGTTTCTGACCTCGGCACTAACGGGACTTGCGCCGATAAGACTGCTTAAGAGCATCGCCGCCAGAAATTTTTTCACGTGAATCACCGTCCGAAAAATTTTTCTGCGATTATATCAAAGGGCTAATGAAGTTGCAAAGGGCGTTGAAAAGTAGTATACTGCGCCAATCAAAGGAGGTAGAAGTTATGCAGAAGTTTGAAAAGTGGCAAGGGTGCGGCAACGACTTTATCATAATCGACCGCGTTGGCAACGATATTGAAAGTCCGGAAAAGATTCGTCAGCTGTGCGATAGACACTTTGGCATAGGCGCGGACGGCGTGATTTACGTCCAAAACTCCAAGAAGGCGGCGACCCGCATGAGGATATTCAACGCCGACGGCACTGAGCCTGAGATGTGCGGCAATGGCATTCGTTGCTTTGCGCGTTACCTTTTGAGCGGCGATAAATTTTTCTCCGACGACGATTTGACGGTTGAAACTGGCGCGGGCGTGCTTACTGTCAGCATGAAATACGACTTGATAACCGTGGACATGGGCGAGCCGATTTTTGCGGCAAATGAAATTCCTGTGGAAGGTTTTGGCAGTCAAAAGTTAGTCGGCGAACCTATTGAGGTCGAAGGCGTCAAGTACAAGATGACGTGTGTCAGCATGGGCAATCCGCATTGCGTTATCTTCGTTGACGACATTAAGGCGATTGACTTGGAGCATATCGGGTCGAAGTTCGAGACGCATAAATTTTTCCCGCGCAAGACGAATACCGAGTTCGTGCAGGTCATCGGGAAAGATAAGTTGCGTATGCGCGTTTGGGAACGTGGAAGCGGTATAACGTTGGCTTGTGGCACGGGGGCTTGTGCTACGGCGGTTGCGGCGAACTTGAACGGCTTGGCAGGCAAGAAGTCAACGGTTGTCCTCGACGGCGGCGAACTTCAAATCGATTGGCGCGATAATAATCATATCTTCATGACGGGCGCGGCTGAACGAGTCTTTGTAGGTGAGTTTTAATGCGTAGAGGACTTTTGATAGTCGTTTCAGACGCAAGCGGGCAACGTGACGTTGCATCCAGCGGACGCGTCTTAGTCATCAATGATTCGGACGAAATGACCGCGCATTGCTAGCCCAAATAATTTTTATGGAGAATTCTAATGCAAAAAGGTCTATTGATAGTCGTTTCAGGGGCGAGCGGCACGGGCAAGGGCACAGTATGTAAGAAAATCCTAGCTGACTTGCCCGAAGTCGCTTATTCAATCTCGGCGACGACAAGAACTCCGCGACCTGGTGAACTTGACGGCAAGGAATACTACTTCTTGAGCGTCGACGAGTTCAAAGCTTGGATTGCTGAAGAAAAATTCCTCGAATACGCCGAAGTCTACGGGAACTTCTACGGCACGCCGCTTAATAAGATTGAGGAACGCCTAAATCACGGCGAAGATATTCTTTTGGAAATCGACGTGCAAGGCGCGTTGAATGTTAAGCGCAAATGTCCTGAAGGCGTCTATATTTTCCTGCTACCGCCGAGTTTAGAGGAGCTTAAGAACCGTATTGAGGGTCGCGGCACCGAAAATGCGGAAAGTCTAGCTCGCAGATTGAAAAATGCCGTAGCGGAGATTAAAGTTGGTCTTGAATATGATTATGTCGTTGTGAATGATACGATTGACAACGCGGCGGAGCAAATTAAAGCGATTTTGACGGCAGAACGCTTAAAAGTCGCCCGAAACGCTGATAAATTTGACTTTGAGGGAGGATTTTAAATGAAATTAAAAGAAGATGTCCTCAGCATGGTAAATCCTTCGACGGATTCAATGTTAAAGCAGACGCACAGCCGTTACGCGCTTGTTGTGCTTGCAAGTAAACGCGCACGCGAACTTTTGAGCGGAAAACCTTGTCGGGTGGAAAATCGCGCAAATAAATTCGTCACAAACGCGATGGAAGAGATTAACGAGGGCAAAATCACCTACGAGATAAAGGATTGAGCCATGATTGAGAAAAAAAATATATTAATCGGCGTGACGGGCGGAATTGCGGCTTATAAGGTCGTTGAGGTCGCAAGCCGCCTAAAAAAATCCGGCGCAAACGTCCGAGTTATGATGACGCTCGCCGCAACGGAGTTTGTATCGCCGAGGACTTTTGAAGAGATTACCGGGAACGCCGTTTTCGTCGAAATGTTCGGCGATGCGGCGCATTTTCATGTTGCGCACGTCGCTCTTGCCGATTTCGCGGATTTAATACTGATTGCGCCCGCCACAGCGAATTTTTTGGCTAAAGCAGCACACGGAATAGCCGATGACTTGTTGACGACGACAATTTTGGCTTCGGACAAGCCACTTTTAATCGCGCCGTCGATGAATACCAAAATGTTCATGAATTCCGCGACACAAGACAATTTAAAAGTCCTAAAAGCTCGCGGCGTGAAGATTTTGGAGCCTGCAGTCGGAGAATTGGCTTGCGGCACGAGTGGAAAGGGTCGTTTGCCCGAACCTGTCGAGATTTGCGCCGTCG
>JAFWCT010000089.1 GCA_017534385.1 Selenomonadaceae bacterium | reverse complement strand
CCGCGTTCGATACCGCTGAGGCAAGCTCTGCAGTCCCTATCCACGCCATGCCGCCTTGAAATATCGGATACTTGATGTTCAGCAACTTACAGATGGCGTTATTCTCAAACATTTAATCTCCTCCTCAACGGTTACGCCGTTACGTTTAAGTTATACGAATCCGTTGCATTTGTCAATCAGTAATTCAAAGCGCGGCTTTTATTCGTTCCAAAATTTTACTGCCGACGTAATTAACCGTCACGCCGATAGCCGAGCAAATCGCCCTTGCGTCCGACGAGCCATGACTTATCACGCAACAACCATCAATGCCCAAAAGAGGTGCGCCGCCATTTTCCGAAACGTCAAGCCGCTTTGACATGTTCTTAAACGTCGTGGCGAGTAGTTCCTTGCCGAGAAGTTCCGCGCCGCCATTGGCAGTCAGTTCTTCCGTTAAGAGTTCCATAATCGTCAGCGCAAGACCTTCGCCGAACTTCAAGACAACATTGCCGACGAAGCCATCACAAATCACCACGTCGAACACGCCGCGAGGTATATCGCGCCCTTCAGCATTGCCAGCAAAGTTTATCGTCTTCAAGCCCTTAAGCAACTGATAAGTCTCCTTAGCCTGTTCGTTGCCCTTAGTCTCCTCCTCGCCGATATTGAGCAACGCCACCGACGGATTTTCTATCTTGAGGACGTGTTCGGCGTAAAGCGAACCCATTATCCCGCTTTGAATCAGATGTTCGGGCTTGCTATCGACGTTCGCGCCGCTATCTAGTAAAAGGGTCGTGCCGCGTGGCGTAGGGATTGGCGTCGCGATTGCGGGACGTCCTATGCCGTGAATCCTTTTTAAAATTAATTGAGCCGCCGCGACTGCCGCGCCCGTTGAACCTGCTGATAATACTGCGTCGCATTCGCCGTCTTTGACCATGTTTATTGCCACGACGATTGACGAATTCTTTTTATTGCGCACGGCGTCGGCAGGGTGTTCACCCATCTCAATGACTTCTTCCGCGTGCCTTATCATTATCGGCAAGTCTTCAAAGTCGACAAGCTCGTCGCGAATAATTTTTTCATCGCCGACCAAGACAATCTCGCACGAATATTTTTGCACTGCCAGCACTGCGCCTTTTACGATTTCCGCCGGAGCCTTGTCCCCGCCCATGGCGTCGACTGCTATTCTCACCTGTCTTGCTCCTCCAAAAAGTTTTTAATCTGCAAAAAAAAAGCGGGCAGGAGTTTCGATTCCCGCCCGGTAAATTTCCGCTATCCTCAATCCGTCTCTATGACCTGTTGCCCGTCATAGTAACCGCATTCCGGGCACACATGGTGTTGGAGTTTTGGTTCATTGCATCTCGGACATTTTACATAGTTCGGAGCTTCCAACTTCCAATTTGCACGCCGTCTATCGCGTCTGCTTTTGCTTAGTTTCCTTTTAGGTGCCGCCAATGCTCACACCTCCTTAATCTAGTTTAAAATCTTTTAACGCCGCAAGTCTGGGGTCGACAACAACTCTTTTACAACCGCACTCGCCCTCGTTCAAATTCGCGCCGCACACGGGACATAATCCCTTACAGTCCGCCTTGCAAAGATTCTTCATCGGCTGAGCGGCAAGAAGTACATCCCGCAAAAGTTCAGTCACGTCTAGCACGTCATCAATCGCCGCCGCCTTGTCAATTTCCTCGTCGAACTCGTGAACTTGATTCGCCGTAGCCTGTGCAAGGCATCTGTCGCAGGTAAAAGACTTCGTGCACTCAATCCGCCCGCGAACCACATAACATCTGCCCGCGTCCTCGACTTCCCCGACAATTTTTATCTCGCCTGTGAAGTCGTCCAAATCTTCATCGAAAAGCTTTTGAGCCGTCGCGCTGAACTCGAAAGGAGCCTTATCGCCCCTTGCCGTTTGCACTTTCGGCATTGTACAACACCGCCCTTTTCGTGTCAAGGTTAAAGCAGATATGTATCATCAATGCCCTTAAGCAACTCCAAGAATCGTTCATAAAGGGCTGAATTGTGGTCAGTTCTCATCAAACCATCTCATTAGCAATCATGTACTCGGCAATCTGCAAAGCGTTAAGTGCCGCGCCTTTGCGTATCTGGTCGCCGCATACCCAAAGATTTAAGCCGTGGTCAATCGAAAAGTCCTTGCGAATGCGTCCGACTTCGACATCATCCTTGCCAGAAGTCTCTAGCGGTTGCGGATAAATCATTTCGGCGGGATTATCGCGAACTATGACGCCGGGGAACTTCTCCAACGCTTCACGAGCCGCCGCAACTGTAATTTCGTCCTCAAATTCGATATTCACGCTTTCAGCATGGCTACGATAGACCGGAACCCTAATTGTCGTCGCCGTGATTCGTAACGCGTCGTCCTCCATGATTTTTTTCGTCTCGTCGACCATTTTCATTTCTTCTTTGGTGTAAAGATTCTCTTTGAATACGTCGATTTGCGGAATTAGGTTCGACGCTATCTGATAATGCTTTTCCAGCTTCGCCACCGGCAAAATCTTAGCTTCAACAGGTTTTCCTTGCGATATTGCTTCAAGTTGCGCTTTTAACTCGTCCATGCTCTCGCGACCCGCTCCAGATACTGCTTGATACGTCGATACCACGATTCTTTTTATCCGCGACAGATTATAAAGCGGTTTGAGTGCCATAACCATGATTATCGTTGAGCAATTCGGATTTGCGATGATTCCTTTGTGCCGAGCGATTGCTTGCGGGTTTACTTCGGGAACTACTAACGGAACGTCCGGTTCCATGCGGAAATTCGATGAATTATCGATTACGACCGCTCCAGACGCCACTGCCGCCGCCGCAAACAGTTTACTCGCCGCTCCGCCCGCAAATAACGCAAATTTCACGCCCTCGAAGGATTTTTCCGTTGTTTCCTCGACCGTGTACTCTTTTCCCATGAATTTTATCTTTTTGCCCGCCGAACGACTCGACGCTAACATTTTCAGTTCGCCAAATGGAAATTTGCGCTCCTCAATCAATTTCAAGAACTCCTGACCAACTGCGCCCGTCGCTCCAACTATTGCCGTGTTAAATCTCCTCATTTTGTATCCTCCTAAACTTTTTACTGATAAATTTCCTTCGCCATAGGGAAAACTGCCCAAGCTTTTGGCCAACCAGCATAAAATCCTAGTTGCGTGATGATTTCTACCATTTCTTCCTTAGTCACGCCATTATTTTTAGCGGCGGCAAGGTGATGTTTAAGCGCGTCGGTGAAAATTCCCGCGCCAATCAACGTCGAGACCGTTACGATACTCCTATCATGCAAGGAAAGGATATTATTGCGGCTCCAGACCTCTCCAAACAAAATATCGTCGTTGTAGTGTGCGAATTCCGGCGCGAAGTCCCCTAAATTGTTGCGTCCTGCCGTCTGTGTAATCTGTTCGCCGACATTATCAAAAGTTTTCGCCGCATCATCGCCGTAAACCGCCTTTGCCATAGGAAAAACCGCCCAAGCCTTAGGCCAACCTGCATAAAAGCCCAGCTGAGTGACAATCTCGACCATTT